>JBIKIA010000760.1:0-10477 GCA_044361885.1 Prosthecobacter sp.
TCGGCTTCAACTACACCAGCATCCGCGAGATCAGCCCCGGCAGGCTGCTCTTCATCCACGATGCGCCGAGGATGAACGGCATGACGATTGACGTAGAACTCAACAAATAGATAGGCAGCCAATGAAACCACTTATCTCCATTCTCATCTCCGCCCTGCTGCCTTCACTAACCATTTCCGAGGAGCCAGTCGTCAAACGCAACGTCCCCTATGCCACGCCAGCGGACCCCAGAAGCACGCTGGACGTGTATGCACCGCGTGACGCTAAAAGCCTGCCCAAGAACACGGACCATCTTAAAATCAACGCCAACCTCGGCACCGCTGGCGATCCGGCTACGGCGGAGTTGGATGCGTTCCTGGCGGCCGTTTTGAAAAAATAGACCTTCATGATGAATCGCAGTTATCTCACTTTCTTCGCGCTGGTCATTGTCACGGCGCAGTCATTTGGCGCAGACAAGCCAGCGCCTGTGTTCAAAGCGGGAGCCGCCACCAGCATCGTCACGCCACCGCTCGGCGTGCCGCTGGTGGGCAGCGTGAATGCCCAGGCCGCCACGCACATCCACGACGACCTGCACGCACGTTGCCTCGCGCTCGATGATGGCAGCACGCGCCTGATTTTTGTCGTGGTGGATAATCTCACGGTGAACCGCGAGGTCTTTGATGAGGCCAAGCGCGTGCTCCATGAGACCACCGGCGTGCCGCCGCAGCACATGATGATGTCCGCCACGCACACGCACTCCGGGCCGAGCGCACGCGGCATCAATCCTCTGCTCCACACGCGCCAGCTAGACGACTACCAGGCATTCCTCTCCCGCCGCATCGTCGAGGGCGTGACCCGCGCGATTCATCATCTCGAACCAGCCCGCATCGCCTGGGGCACAGGGCAGATGCCGCAGCACGTCTTCAACCGCCGCTGGCTGCTCAAGGATGGCAAGACGGTCACCAATCCCTTTGGTGATCAAGACCGCGCCATCATGAACCCCGGACGTCGTCCTGATTTGTTCAAACCCGCCGGACCGACCAATCCCGAACTGAGTCTCATCTCCGTGCAATCCACCAGCGGGCGGCCCATCGCACTGCTGGCGAACTACTGGCTGCATTACGTCGGCGGCGTGCCCGCAGACCACATCAGCGCGGATTATTTCGGAGCCTTTTGCCTGCGCATTCAAGAGCTGCTCAAGACAGATGACCACACGCCACCCTTCGTCGGCATCCTCGCCAACGGCCCCTGCGCCGACGTGAATAACGTCAATATCCAGTCGCCACCACAGAAGACCGACGAGCCGCATCAACGCATGAAGCAGGTGGCCGATGAACTCGCGCAAGAAGCGCTGCGAGTGCAGAAAACACTCAAGCACCGCGATTGGGTCGAGCTAAAAGGCGCGCAGTCCGAACTGGAACTGCAAGTGCGCCATCCCACGCCGGCCCAGATTCAGCGTGCCCAGGAAGTGCTCGCCCGCCCCACTGGCACACCGCCCGTCCATCCGCGCGAAGTCACTTATGCCAAGCGCACGCTTGATGCACGAGACTGGCCGCCAAGTGTCAGTGTCCTGCTGCAAACCTTCCGCATCGGCGAACTCGGCATCGCCGCCGTGCCCTTCGAAGTCTTCACCGAGACCGGATTGGAAATCAAAGCCCGCAGCCCGCTGAAGCCCACTTTCACCATCGAACTCGCCAACGGCGGCTACGGCTATCTGCCCACGCCCGAGCAGCACGAACTCGGCGGCTACGAAAGCTGGCTCGGCACCAATCGCGTCGAGAAAGATGCCACGCGAAAGATCGTCGCCCGGCTCATGGAACTCTTCGCGCAAGTGCAGCCAGCCGCCGCAAAACCCGCGAGCGTGACCTTGGATCCCATCTTCAACGGCAAAGACCTCAGCGGATGGGAAGCCCCCACGCCCAATCCATTCTGGAGTGTGGAACAAGGCGTGCTCGTCGGCGTGAACGACGACAAACTCACCGGCAGCACCCTCTGGAGCACCCAGAAGTATGGCGACTTCGCGCTCGAGTTCGACGTGCGCTGGACAGGCGACATGGACAGCGGCGTGATGTTTCGCGAGCCGCGCTCAATGCTGCAAATGCAGATCGGCATTTCACGCAGCCTCCAGCGCGACATGACCGCCTCCTTCTGGGTCAGCAAAGCCGGCTATCCCGCCGAAGGCCAGGCCCCGCAGGCCGCGCAAGTCCTCAAACCCGGCGACTGGAACACCCTGCGCCTCGAAGCCCGAGGCACCACCTACACCTCCTGGCTCAACGGTCGCCAAGTCGGCCAATACACCAACGATCAATTCACCGCCCCCGGCTCCTTCGGCCTCCACGTCCACGCGAACCTGAAAATGAAAGTCGAGTTTCGCAACCTCCGCGCCAAGGCGCTGCCGTGATGGGGGCGCGCTGGCTACCCTAATCGTATGAAACACATCTTCTCCTTCCTCACCGCCCTCCTCCTCGCGCCGCTCGCCGCGCTACACGCCGCCGAAGCATCTCCCATCGAGATCACCGACCGCACAGTCGTCGCCACCCACACCAGCACCGATCCGAAGGACCCGGCGAACACCTCGGGCTTCAACTTCGGGCCGAGCGTGGCGGTGCTGCCGGATGGACGAGTGATGGCCGCGTGGTTCTCATCGCCATCGGAGGGCGCGGAGTCGCAGCGCATCATGCAGGCGTTTTCAGCGGATCAAGGCCGCACCTGGGGCGAGGCGACTCTTTTGCAGGACTTTGCGGGACGCGCTGATTTTGATCCGTCGCTGTTTGTGGCCGGGAAAGAGACATTCTTGTTCTTCTCCTGCTTCGATCCGCAGATCGACATCTACTTCCGCCGCAGCAGCGACTCGGCCGAGACTTGGACCGAGCCGGTGAAGCTCCACCAGCCGAATCACACCACACGCTCCAATGGTATCCAGTTATCCACCGGCGAGCTGCTCGTTCCACTGCACGCACGAGGCACGAAGGCCGGCGGCGTGATGAAATCGCGAGATGGCGGCAAGACGTGGACACGTTTCGGCGCGGTGGCCAATCCGGAAGGCCAGGGCGGCGAACCGACCATCGCCGAGACCAAGTCCGGCAAAATCCACATGATGCTGCGCACGAAGGACGGCCTGCTCTGGCGGTCCATCAGCGCCGACAAAGGCGAAACATGGAGTGCAGCTGAAAAGACCGACCTCACCGGCACCTCGAGTGCCTCGCATCTGCTTTGCACACGCGATGGCACGCTCGTCCTCACCTACAACCCCGGCCCCACGCCTCTGCGCTTTCCACTGCAAATTCGCACCTCCCGCGACGAAGGCGCGACCTGGAGCGAGCCCACACTCCTCGCCGATCGCCCCGCGAAAGTCGGTGGCTGGTCCATCTGCTACCCCACCCTCACCGAACTCCCCGACGGCACCCTCGCCGCCATCTGGGCCCAGATCAAAGGCTCGCCCGGCGAGCTGTATGGGGACATTCACTCGGCGCGTATCAAGTTGCCGAACTGAATGCTCGTTCCATGACCCCTTACCGCACACTCTTCACCATCCTCCTCAGCCTCGCAGCCTCACTCAACGCTGCTGAAGAAGCCGGTGCACGGAAAGCCACGCTGCCGGATTTATCACCCAAGGCGGAGTATGCGGATGACCGGCGCATGCACCAGGGCATTCCGAGCATCGAACGGGCGAAGAATGGCCGACTGTGGGCGGCGTGGTATGGCGGCGGTCTCGGGGAGGATCAGCATAACTTTGTCATGCTCGCCACCAGCGGCGATGACGGGCGCTCGTGGTCGAAGTTGAAGCTGGTGATTGATCCTGATGGCAGCGGACCGGTGAGGGCCTTTGATCCTTGCCTGTGGCACGATCCGCAGGGGCGTTTGTCGTTGTTTTGGTCGCAAAAAGACCCGGCCTCCATGCACAACTTCGCCATCATGACGGAGGACGCGTCAGTAGAGAACCCGGTGTGGTCGCAGCCGCGATACCTCAGCAAGGGCGTGATGCTGAACAAGCCCACGGTTCTCACCTCGGGCGAGTGGCTGATGCCCACCTGCATCTGGCGTGACGAGCACAGTTCGCGCATCCTGCGCTCCACCGATCAGGGCGCCACTTTTGAGGAGTTCGGCAGGGCAACGATCCCGAAGTATGAAGACCGCAACGGCGACGAAAACATGATCGTCGAGCGAAAGGACGGTTCGCTCTGGATGCTCGTGCGCACGGGCTACGGCCTCGGCGAATCGTTTTCCAAAGATCGCGGCAAGACGTGGACGAATGTCGCTCCATCGGCCATCACGCATGCGGAGTCGCGGTTTTTCATCCGCAGACTGGCCAGCGGGCGGCTGCTGATGGTGCGGCACGCGGGCACGGTGCGCTCGCATCTCACGGCGTATCTCTCAGAGGATGATGGCATCACTTGGGGCAAAGGATTGCTCATGGATGAACGCGGTGGCGTCTCCTATCCCGATGCCATCGAGGGTCCGCCGGGCGAGATCCGCCTCATCTATGATTACAATCGCAGGACCATCGAGAAGCAGGTCCTCATGACTGTTTTTCACGAGGATGATGTTCTGCGCGGCAGCTTCAGCGAAAAGGCAAGGCAGCGTGTCATCGTCAATCAGGCCACCGGGCGAAATCCCATCACGCAGCCGTATGACGTGGCCGTCTTCGGTGCCACGCCGAGTGGCATCGCAGCGGCCATCGCTGCGAAACGCGCCGGTGTCGCGCACGTCACGCTGGTGGACCCTTCCGCGCATGTCGGCGGCCGTTTTGCTGAGACCATCGGCTTCGGCGAGATAGATCGCATGAAGCCGGAGACCGTCGGCGGCCTCTGGACCGAGCTGCGGGCGAAAGTGGATACGCATTATGGCAAACCGGCCCCCACGCCGGAGCCGCATGTCATGGAGCAGATTCTCAGTGATTGGCTCAAAGCCGAGGGCGTGGTGTTTGCGGATCGTTTTCAGCCCGTGCGTGCCGACAAAAAGGACGCACATCTCGTTCGCGTCTATTCCGACTACCGTGGCCGCGTCGAAGCTTCCGTCTTCATCGATGCCACTTACTACGGCGATCTTCTGCCCATCGCGGGCGCGAGTTTCACCATCGGTCGCGAATCCCGTGCTCAGTATGGCGAGTCGCTCGCTGGCGTGTTGTTGAAACTCAAAAATCCTCCCGGCCCCATCGATCTTCCCATCATGAGCAGCCCCATCAGCGGCCTTGCTGCCGATGGCAAAACGCTGCTGCCGCACGTGCAGGGTCTCACCACCGATGTGCGTGAAGGCGATGGCGACTCGCACCTGCAATGCGCCAATCTTTACGCCTGCCTCACCAAAGACCCCGCCAAACGCGTGGAACTCACCGTGCCGCCCAACTACGATCCAGCCGAGTTCGAGTTGCTGCGGCGCGAGATCGCCCGACTTGGCAAAGACGCCAAGTTTGGCTTCGGCGGCGGAGTCCCCGGCAATAAAACCAAGATGAACGACGGTGTGAACTACCTGCTTCACTGGGGTCTTGCTGGCGGTGCGGATGCCTACCCCGCCGCCACGCCAAAAGAGCGCAGGCAGATCTGGGAAACGCATCGTGCCTACACGCATCGCATGCTGTGGTTCCTGCGCACCGATCCCTCCGTGCCCGAGACCATCCGGCAAAATCTCCAGCAATGGGGCCTGCCGAAAGATGAGTTCACTGACAACGGCCACTGGCCCTACGACCTCTACGCCCGCGAAGGCCGCCGCATGATCGGCGACTACGTCATGACCCAGCGCGATCTTTTTGATGATCTCACCAAGAGCGACTCGATTGCGCTAGGCTGTTTCCCGGTGGACTCGCATGTCGTGCGCCGCCTCGCCACGCCCGATGGCAAAGAGGTCATCAATGAAGGCGGCTATCTCGTCATCCCGCCGATTTACGAGATCCCCTACCGCGCCCTCGTGCCAAAGGCCGCCGAGTGCGAGAACCTCCTCGTCACCTGTGCCCTCAGCAGTTCCCGCGTCGCTTTCAACTCCCTTCGCGTCGAGCCCACCTGGATGATGCTCGGCCAGGCCGCCGGCACCGCCGCCGCGATGACGCTGATAGACAAAACGACCGTGCAGCGCGTGAATGCAGTTGAACTTCAAAGGGGTTTGAAACAAGCCTCCGTGCCGTTTCGGAAACCGTGACACTCCACCACTCCACCACTCCATGATGACTCAGACTCACACTCCTTCTCGCTCTGCTCGCCACGGTGCTACACCCCCGTCAATCCCAACCGGTCCGACGGCTCAAACAAAAAGGCGTGAAAAAGAAATTTCCTATCAGTTCAGTAAGCCGACCATGAGGCCCCTCCGCCCGTTCCAACCGCCCGCCATCGGCATGCTCTGCGCCCTGGGGTTGCTGCTCGTGTCCGGGATCACACAACGTGTCGAAGGCCAACAGAGTAGATCCGACTTGGAGAATAGGACCCGTGACATGACCGGCACATTCGGCGGAAATCAATTCCTTTTCGATGCGGACATCACCACGGTGGCGGACATGGACAAGGTTTGCGGCGTCGCGGAGCCCTACGCGACCAGAAACTACCATGCATTTCCGTCGCTGATCCGGGTGGAAGATCAGCTCATCGGGTCATGGATGACGGCCACAAGTGTTCCGGGCGGGCATGGAGGGCACCTTTCTAAAAGAGGCGACATGGTGATTGCGAAGTCCGACTTGACGGGCCGGAACTGGACGGAAATTTACAGGTTCCGGTGTTCAAAACCAAATCACGCTGATGCGCTGGCAATTGGGGATCGCTCGTATTACTACGGCGGTCTTGTGCATTTAGGCGGTCAGGTCTTGGGGATCGCGCTGGATACCTACACGATGGTAGACACCGGGAACATCCACGACATCACCGGATACAGGGGAAGGTGGGCAATCTCTCACGATCTTGGGAAAACCTGGAGCGAGCCTGCCCCCTTCCCATTCCACGCGGGAGGAACACATCACAGCGTAGCCGCTGGCGAACCGGTTGTGTGGCAGGGACAGTGTTGGGTTACCTTCTACGGAAACGCCGGTGTGACTGTCGCCCGCGCTGCAGTGGGGGACCTGGTTGCTGGAAACACTCCATGGATCACAGGAATCATCACAACATCAGGTGGAACCGAAGCGTGCTTTCTTGGTCCTGTGAAATCGGATGATGACACGTTGCGTGTCGTTATCCGCCACAACGAAGCGGTGGGGATGAAAGTGTTCAAGATTGCCGCCGCTCAAGCTGCATCGCCGCCCAGCGAGTGGACATGGGAAATCGCCTCCTGGTTGCCTCCCAATTGGTCGCAAACCCAGCCACAAGTCTGGCGCACGGAAAGCGGAAGATACTTGCATGTCGGGCGGGGTAACGCAGACGGCGACACCTCCGGGGCCATCGACCTCGTCATGAGAGTATGCTATGCAGAGTCTCTTGGTGGCCCCTGGCAACGTGTCAATGGCGCGGATGACTCCCCGATCATTGGCGTGCGCCGTGCGGATTATCCAGCCGCCGGCGATTTGGAAAAGCACATGTATAATGGCTTGGTTCCTCTCGGTGGCGATTTATTCGGGATCCTGATCTCCACAGACGCGGCAGAGCAAGGGACATCGAATAACAAGAACCCCAAATACCCCATGCCGACTCGAGCGGGCGTTGGCACCCGCAGTTCTGTCTGGTTCACGCACATCGGCGCTGGTGTCGGGAAAACCACTCGTGGCGATTTCAAGGGCAGTCGTGCGGTTCCTCCGGCGGTTCCAAAGAACCTGGGGGACATGACAGGCTTGAAACTCATGCTTCTCGCGTCCAATGCGGAAAGTGACGGCTCAAACGGATTGAATTTGAAATGTCCTATTTCGGGTTTGCGTTGGATTACGCCGCCCGGTCAGTCGCTTGCGTTGTTGCCTACGGGCAGCAGCACCGGCAAACCAGCGCTCGAAAACACGGGAGGCTCCAGCAATCGCCTGGTTTTCGACGGCGCGGAGGCCAAGTTGCAAGCGCTGAACACGGCGGCGATCTACATCGCCTGCTCCCACGCCACAGGGTCTGGCGCCGGGCAGGCCGTGGCGGTGAATACCCTTCAGATTGACGATACGAACCACTGGAGGCGCATCCACCCGCTATCCCATTACCATTCGTGGAAGGGCCTTTTGCCCGGAGCGGAAACGGAAAGCATCACCGCGGGTTGGCAGGTTTATGCGCTTCGCCTGAAAAGTGGCGCGACAGATACAGCAGACAGGCTTTTCAATCTGATGAACCAGTCCGGCCGGGATTGCGGTTGGAATGGCAGGCTTGCGGCGGTCTTGGTGTTTGATCGCGATCTCAGCCAACGGGAGCACAAAGAGTTGGTGGAGAGGTTGTCTGCGCTATGATCGAACCCCAACCGACCCGCGAAGGCCGCCGCATGATCAGCGACTTTGTCATGACCCAGCGCGATCTCTTCGACGAGCTCACCAAGCCCGACGCCATCTCCCTCGGCTGCTTTCCGGTGGACTCGCATGTCGTGCGCCGCCTCGCCACGCCCGATGGCAAAGAAGTCATCAATGAAGGCGGCTTTCTCGTCATCCCGCCCATTTACGAGATTCCCTATCGCGTCCTCACGCCGAAGGCCGCCGAGTGCGAGAACCTCCTCGTCACCTGCGCCCTGAGCAGTTCCCGCGTGGCCTTCAACTCCCTCCGGGTCGAGCCCACCTGGATGATGCTCGGCCAAGCCGCTGGCACCGCTGCCGCGCTGGCGCAAAAGGGCAAAATCTCCGTGCAGCGCGTGGATGCAGCGGAACTCCAGCGGCGTTTGCGTGAAGCCGCTGTGCCGTTTCAGAAACCGTGACTCCAACACTCCACCATGAACCGTCGCCATTTTCTGCATCAAACCGGAGCCGCTCTCGGTTCGACCGCCCTCACGCCGCTGCATCGTTCCCTCGCGGCAGTCGTGAATGAACCACGCCGCGCCGCCACGTTGGAGGAGGCCTACAAACAGCTCGGGTTTGACCCGCACGCAGGCGACAGCTTCACCGCGCTGTGGATGGCTGACATTCACTACGGCGGCGGCAAGCCGGAAAATATTCTGCCGCCGATGATCGCCGAAATCGCGCCGATGAATCCACGTCCCTCATTTATCGGCATCGTGGGAGATCTGATCTGCGCCGCCTCCCGCAGCTTCGGCACCATTCCCAACGAGGCCGACCGCCAGATCGCCGTGGAAGAGTATCGCGCGATGAAGCCGCACTATGAAGAACTCGCGCGGCTCGCTCCGGTGAAGCTCACGCTCGGCAACCACGACACCTACCCCGGCGAGGACGACCTTGGACTGTTTCGCAGCGTGTATGGCGACACACCGGTGACTCATGCGTTCGAGACCAAAGGCGTGCCGTTCATCATCGCCAATGGCGGGAGCTGCGGCCTGCTCGGCGATGCCCAACAGACGTGGTTTTGCGATCAGGTGAAAAAGCTGCATCGCCCCGGCGGCACACTCATCACCGCCGTCCATCAGCCCTCCGTTGGCAGCATCGTGCGCGAGCGTGGCATCACCTCCGCCGTGCGTGCGGCCTTTGCGGAAGCGCGTGGCAAGCTCTGGCTCATCGGCGGCCATGAGCACGAGAATCGTGACCGGCAGTTTGCCATCCCGCGCGGCGAGAATGTGATGAATGCCTGGATCACCGCGGGCAACCGCACCTCCTGGGGCAAGGAGAATCCCGGCTACTGGGTCTGGTGCTTTAGCGCAGGCCGGCTCGTGGGCCGCATCTTCCGCCACGTCGGAGATGCCGCCGGTTACACACTCTCCGCACCCGAAGTGACGGCAAGAGCAGAGCTTCTGTTTTTACCTTTCGAGACTCAGGCGGACCTGTTGTGGAAGGTGCTCGTCGGTGAAGGCGATGAACCTTACCGCCGCACGACCAAGGCCGCCTGGTGCCTGAACTATTGGACCTATGTGCGCCAGCTCGACTACGAGTTCCCGCTCAGCCTCGCAAAAGGCAAAGCAAAGCGCTGCGTCGTCCTCATGGCCTCCATCTCCGACAAACCAACCGGGTTGTCGGTTTCCGCTAACGGCAAAGACTGGCTCCCGATCGAGAACGCTACCGAGCGCAACGGCTCGTATGTCACCTTCACCATCCCGCAAAGCTGTCTGGACGCAGGCACGCTGTCGCTGCGCATGACCGAATGCGCGGTAAGCGGTTTCGCGCTGACGGCATAGAACGGTTCATTCCATTCACCCACTCATTATGAAACTCACTCTTACCATTATCAGCGCCGTCCTGCTCTCAGTGAACGCCTTCGCCTGGGGGCCGCATGGTGAGATCGCGCAGGCGGCGCTCGACGCGATGGGCGCAAATGATCCGCTGGTGCGGCAGCTCGGCCCCGATGCGAAACGACTCACGCAATATGTGTGGATGGCCGATTTCCGGCAGACCTTGCTCGTGCGCTCGGACGAGGTTTTTTATGCCGACGACTACCTGCTCTTTCCCGCCGCCACCCGGCACTACCAGCACATCTGCCCGGAGGTGGAGCAGACTTATTCGCCGTATTTCCGCCGTGCGTTGCAG
>JBIKIA010000624.1:0-3111 GCA_044361885.1 Prosthecobacter sp.
GCGTCTTAAATCAGGACACGGACAGCGATGGGGTCAGCGACTGGACCGAGGCGAACGTGCTCGGCTCCAGCACGACCAGCGGCAGCAGCACGCGCAGTGACGTGCCGGTGGATGCGAACCAGGATGGCGATACCGAAAGCACACTGAGCGGTGACTACGCCACGCTCGTGGAGCAGTTCCAGGGCGCATCAAACACGAGTGGTTTTCCTAGCGGTGGTGCTGGCACGAGCGTGTCCCGCGTGCAGGCCTCACGCTTCCTCATGCAGGCGGCCTTCGGTCCGACGATGGAGGACATCCAGCGCGTGCAGCAGCTTGGTTATGAGGCTTGGATCACAGAGCAGATCGCCAAACCGAGCACGCTGCACTCGACCTACATCAAGGGGATTTACGAGGACATCTTCAGCCAGCGCCAGAAGCGGGATTACAGCTTCGGCGGGACGGACGAGGACCCTTTCCTCTTTGGTAATAACATGATGACCGCTTTTGCCCGTGCGGCCATTCAGGGTGAGGACCAGCTCCGTCAGCGCGTCGCTTTTGCGCTAAGCCAGATCCTCGTCACCTCTCGCCGAGACTCGAACATCGAGAACCGCGTCCTCGGCATGGCGGACTACTACGACATCTTCGTGCGCCGGGCCTTTGGCAATTATCACGACATCCTGACGGAGGTCACCATGCATCCCGTCATGGGCCGCTACCTCAGTCATGTGGGCAACCAAAAGGCCGACCCGAGCATCAACCGTTACCCGGATGAAAACTACGCGCGTGAGATCATGCAGCTCTTCACCATCGGGCTTTGGAAGCTGAATCCCGATGGCACGCGCCAGCTTGATGGCCTCAGCCAGCCGATCCCGACCTACACGAATCCAGACATCACCCAGCTCGCTCGAGTCATGACCGGCTTCTGGTTCGGTGGGCAGACCTGGGGCGGTGGCGGCTGGACGGAGCAGGACTATACCACGCCCATGTCCGTTCACGCGGATCGGCATGACTTCGGTTCCAAAACTCTGCCTGGTGGATATGTCATCCCAGCACGCTCGGCCACTGCGGAGAATGCTCGGTGCGACATCGAGGATGCCGTGACCTTCCTTTTCAATCACCCGAACACGGGCGTCTTCATAAGCAGGCAGTTGATCCAGTTCCTCGTCACCGACAACCCCAGCCCGGCCTACATCCAGCGTATCGGTGGCGTCTTTACAGACAATGGCAGCGGTGTCCGTGGTGATCTCGGTGCTGTCGTGCGCGCCATTTTGCTCGATGACGAAGCCCGTGATCCGCGCTTCACCGAAACCACGGCCCACGGTCGTCTGAAAGAGCCTGTCATCCGCGCGATGGCGCTTGGCCGAGCCTTCGGCATGAAGCAGGTGCCGAACTTACTGTGGTGGGATTGGAATGACTTCTTCAACGCCAGTCGCCAGGAGCCGACCTATGCGCCCAGCGTCTTCAATTACTACCGCCCCGACTACAAAGCTCCCGGCCTGCTAACGCAAAACAACCTCGCCGCGCCTGTCTTCCAGATCACGGATAGCTACAGCGCCATCTCGTATCCGAACCGACTCTGGGACATGATCGAGAACGGCTTTCACCTGTGGGACACCTATCGCTACCCCATCGATCTAGCCCGCGAGAAAGATCTCGCTTCTACTCCTGAACGCCTTGTCGATCATCTTAACCTGCTTTTCTGCGCGGGCAAAATGCGCCCTAGCACGCGCACGCTGATTTTGGACACACTCGCCCAGATTCCTGCAAATCAAACCGCCGCCCGTGCCCGTGTCGCCGCCTACCTCGCCCTCGTCGCACCGGAGGGTGCAGTGATGAAATAACCGAAACAGATATGAACTCCTCCACTCGTCGTCGTTTCCTCGGCCAGAGCGCCTGCTCGGCTGTGAGCAGCATCTCGGTGATGAACATGCTGCTGAATCTGCAAATGGCCGGCAAGGCCGCAGCGCAAGGCGTGCCGACGGATCGTAAATCCCTCGTCTGCCTCTTCCTGCATGGCGGCATGGATTCCTTCAACTGGCTCGTGCCACGCGATCCCACCCGTCATGCCACCTACTCGACGACACGCGGAAATCTGGCACTCACGACAGGACAACTCCTGGCGTTAAATCAAAGTGGTGGCGACGGGCAGCTCTACGGCATCCATCCGAGTTGCGCTGGCCTTCAGGAGATGTTCAACGGCCTCGGTGGCGACACCGCGAAACGTTGCGCGGCCATTTTATCCAACGTCGGCACGCTCATTCAGCCTGTGACCAAGGCGCAGTATCTCGCCGAGACAGTCCCGCTGCCGAAGTCGCTCTACTCCCACAGCGATCAGGTGGACCAGTGGCAGACCTCTGTGCCGCAGGGCATGACGCAGCTCAGCGGCTGGGGCGGTCGAGCAGCGGATGTGCTGCACACCACAGTGAATGATGTCACGAGCATCGCGATGAACATCTCCCTTTCGGGAAACAACCTCCTGCAAGTGGGGAACAGCACCACGCAGTTTGTCGTCACGGACAGCGGAGCGCTTCGGCTCACGGGCGAAGATCAATCCAGCGCTTTGCATCCGCTGCGTCTGAAGAATGCCGCCCACAAAAGCATCATTGAGCAGAGCTACGCGAACCTGATGCAGCAATCCTACTCGCAGCTCACGAAGAGCAGCATCGAGCTTCAGGAGTTTTTTCTCCAGCAGTTCAACAACTACGACGCCAGCGGCATCAGCGGCTTCTTCCCCTCCGACAACTGGGTCGCCAGCAACTTCCTCGCTGCGGCAAAGATGATCGCCTTGCGCGGGCAGCTCGGACTGCGTCGCCAGACCATTTTCATCAGCCACGGGGGCTGGGATCATCATGGCGAGTTGCTCGACTCGCAGGCGGAGATGCTCGACCTCCTCGACCCCGCCCTCTTCGCCTTCCAGCGCGCTTTGGAGCAACTCGGTGTGCAGGACAGCGTCATCACTTTCAGCGCCTCCGACTTCGGCCGCACGCTGCGCAGCAATGGCAACGGCACCGACCACGCTTGGGGCGGCAACGCGCTTATCATGGGCGGTCCCGTGCAGGGTGGGCGCATCTACGGCAGCTTCCCGGACCTCGCATTGGAGAGCAGCGATGACACCGGCTATGGTGGCCGCCT
>JBIKIA010000127.1:0-10449 GCA_044361885.1 Prosthecobacter sp.
AGGTCGATAGCCCACCGAATCTGCCATTTGCTGCACACGCGCCCGCAGTTCCTCACTCACCTGCCGCTCGCCACGCAGCGCGCGTGATACGGACATCTTCGAGATGCCGAGTTGCGCAGCGATGTCGGCAAGCGTGGGGCGGGGCATGAATCTTTGCTGTCAAACTAGGTCAAGGCTGGCTTCGCCGTCAAGGTGGTCAAAGGTTGTGCAGCCATCACCAACGCACTGTCATGGAGAAGCGTGCTCGCGGATCAGTCTCGATGCCTCTCGGGGCACTCAAGGGCACGCCGAGATCACACTGAACGGAGACCATTTTCCACTGCCAACGAGCACCGATGCCGGTGGAGAGCAGTCGGGCATCCTGCCTCGTGCTCCGCTCATGGACCACGGCTCCATCACAAAATGTCAGACCTCGGATGGAGCCAACCTTTCCCGCTTTGAGCCAGGGAGACATCCACTCCAAGCTCAGTGAAGCACCATTGTCGCCATAGCCGCTGATTTCATCGAAGCCGCGAATCCGCCCAAAGATCGCCGGGCCAAACTGATCTGCCGCCAGCAACGCATGATCACTCCACTGGGCATCCAGCCGTGCGCTGAGCATGCCAACGCGTTTCATCTGCAAGGTGCGTGAAAAGGAAAACTCGGCGATCCACGAGTCGGCATCGCTGGCACCGAGAGCGCGGAAGTCTGCATCTGAAGCCGTCAGCGGCTCCCAGCCTGGACTCCAAAGCAGCTTCACCTGAGCGCGTGTGGTGCCGAGGCGATCCTGCTCCTCCGTGGAGAGGCCGGTTTCAAACTGCACGCCATGCCAGCCAAGCTGGCGCTGATCTGTGGCTCCACCGGGTCCGGTGGCATCCAGGAGATAGACCTGATCTCTAAATGAGAGACCACTGCGCCACTTGAACTCCCAGCCATGCCACTGCGGCAGCGGCACGATGTAGGCCAGTGAATAGCGCTGAAACTGGCCGCTCTGATCGACGAGCGTGGTGCCGGAATTCCGTGCGGACTGGCTTTCCGAGTAATTTGCTCCGAACTCCAAGAGATGACGCCACGGCAGAGGAACCTCATACGTCAGGCTACCACCGCGCAGAGCCTCGGCATCGAATCCTGCGGTGATCTGAGCTGTGAGACGATGGTCGAGATGCCAGAGATCTCCATGCTGCGCTCCGAGATACCAGCGCCAGTCGCCGAGACGATCACTCAGGGAGTTATCGAAGCCCGAATAGACCCGCCAGGGCTTCGCGGCATCGACTTGGATCGCTAGATCTAGCACGCCGTCTTTCGAGCTCGGAGAGAAAACCGCCCGTGCTGTGCGCAGTGGGTTTTCATTCAGCCAATCCAGGTCGGCGGAGATGCGGTCGCGGTCAATGTTGACTCCAGGCTCGGTGTGGATCGCCTTGGCAATGAACTCGGCTCCAAAGGCAGGTTTCCCGCGCAAAGTGACCTGGCCGAGAACGGCTGGATGAATGACCAAAACGACGATGCCGCCCGTGATCTCCTGCGGCGGGAAGGCAGCGCGCATCATCGTGCCGCGTGTCCTTTCCAACTGGGCTTCCACGCGCTCTGCCATGTCATCCAGTGAGCGCAGCGTGACAGGCTTCGAGAGGAAGGGTTGAAGCAAAGCTGTGATCGTCGCGGCTTCGGCGGGTTCCAGCTCAGCGACCTGAATCCCAACTGCGTTTTGGGCCTGAAGGGCCAGACCATACTCCGCCTTCGCACAGACGATGCAGCCAAGCAGTGCTGGCAGCAGCTCCTGGCTTTCATCCTGAACTTCGCCTTCACGGGACTTCCCCTGCCGCACGACTTGGGATGAAACGGGCTCCGCAGATGTCGCCGGACGCAGGGCTTCTTCAGCACCGATGGCGTGGAGCTGCACTGGCAGTGAAAGTAGGAACAGAAAGAGGAGGAAAAGACGAAGGCAGGCGGGCATGGGAAAACTGGGCGCGATTGAACAAGGAAGCCGCCGGAGATGAGTCCGGCGGCCTCGATCTGTCCTGCGTGGACAGGAGGTGCATCAGTGGGTCAGAAACACACGTCCGCTTTTGACGACGGCGGATGTGCGCTTGCCAGCAGAGGCGATGGACTTGGCTGGGGTGGAGACGCCAGCGGCTTTCGCAACTGTAGCGGCTTCATCTTTGCCTGCATCCGTCGTGACGGCGGGGGCAGCAGCGGTAGCGAGCGGACCACCTGCGGTGGCGAAGATGAGATCATCGCCTCCGAGGTTGTTGCGCAGCACCCATTCGATGGGCACTTCGCCGTCCTTGATCTCCACGACCTCTTCTTCATCAATGGCGATGTCACAGATGACGACTTCTGGTTCGCCTCCATCGATGACTTCTCCTTTGATGACCTCGACAGGCACGCTGATCGTAACTTCTGGTTCTTCGGCATAACTGCCGCTGACCATCAGCCCGAGGGCGAGACTGCCAGCAATGAGTCCTTTGGTGAACTTTATAGCGTTTTTTGGATGTAGCATGGGTTTGGTTTGTGAATGCACCGCGTTGCCTGAAGGCGGGCGGCACAACACTCTTTGTTGGACATCCAAATTCCTGACGAAAAAAATTCAGCGGGTCACTTCGAGCGTCAGCGCAGGCTGTTTTTCCGTGATCTCCAGCGTCCAATCACCGGCACCGGGTTTCTTTTCCTTCGTTGTCGCGGTGCCATCGGGCGTGTCGAGTCCGGGGACATCGGCGGCGCTGTAGTTGACGGTGATTTTGACTTTGCCGAGCACAGGGCCGCTCTTTTCATCGAGCTTGAAGCTGCCACGCATGACTCGTGCGGAGGCGACGGGAGCGCTGGGATCTTCAGGAGTAAAGACGACACCACCCCAGCTCACGGGTGTGCCATTGATCGTGACTTTTCCTGAGATGGCGGTGCGCTTCGCGGGCTTCAGGAAGCCCTGATTGCGCAGCCAATCGCGCAAGTGACCGCTCCAGGTGCCGAGCACGGGATCGCTGAGGAAAAGGCCGACGCCATGCGGGCCGGGGCGGTAGCTGTGCAGCTCGGCGGGCACTTTGTTTTTCCGGCAAGCGAGATAAAAGGCGATCGCGTTCTCGGCAGGCACAGCGGTATCTTCATCCGTCTGGAAAAGGAAGATCGGTGGTGTCTGAGGAGTCACGCGGCGCTCCGTGCTGACCTGTGCGGCGAGCTCGTCCGTGTTGTTCGGGCCGAGGAGGTTTTTGCGCGAGCCATCGTGGCGATAGCTCTCGATCATCGAGATCACGGGATAAGTCGGCGCAGCGACATCGGGACGAGCACTGACCTGATCTACGGCATCGTTCGTCATGCCGACGGGCTTTTCATCGAAGAGCGTCGCCGCCATGGAGGTGAGGTGTCCGCCAGCAGAGAAGCCGACGATGCCGATGCGGTTCGGGTCGATGCCATACTCCTTCGCATTCGCCCGCACATGACGGATCGCGCGCTGCACGTCCATGAGCTGGATCGGGTAATGATAGCCGTTTGGTCCGAGACGATAGTGCAGCACGAAAGCCGAAACACCGAGGCCATTGAACCACTTCGCCACCTGCGTGCCCTCATGATCTGCGGCGAGACCGCCGTAACCACCGCCAGGACACACGACAAAGGCTGCGCCATTCGCCTTCTCCTTCGCCGCAGGCCAGACATAGACGAACGGCTGATCTTTATCCTCCTGCCCCTTCGCCCCCGGTGCTCCCTCCGGCCAGAGGCGGACTTTGGCAGGCTCAGCATGGGCGATGCCGAGAAGGAAGGAAGCGGCGAAGAGAAGAGAAATCTTGTTCATGAGTTGGGAAAGCTGTTAATCCTGTCGCACTCCACCCGTTCTTTCACCTCTCATGATCAGCCGCCGTCATTTTCTTTCCACCAGCCTCGGAGCGCTCAGCGTCTCCACACTGCCAGCCATCGAGCCCATCAGCCGTGCTGGCAAAAGCCGGATGCAGCTCGGCTTGGCTGCCTACAGCTTCCGCGAATACTTTCAATGGATGCGTGGCAAGGAGAACAAGCCGAAGGAAGGTCACAAACCTTGGAGCATTCTGGATTTCATCGACTGGTGCGCTGACAACAACGTTCCCGGTGCTGAGGTGACGAGCTACTTCTTCCCGCCGGATGTGGATGAGAAGTTCCTGCTCGAAGTGAAACGCCGCGCCTACCTGCGTGGCGTGCAACTCGCTGGCACGGCTGTGGGCAATAACTTCGCCCTGCCGAAAGGTGAAAAGCTCAGCGCTGAGATCGCCGATGTGAAGCGGTGGATCGACTACTCCGCGATCATGAATGCACCGCACATCCGCGTCTTTGCAGGCCCACAGCCGAAGGATCTCAGCGAGGAGCAAGCGGTCGCGAACTGCCAGGAAGCCTATCAGGAGTGCCTCGACTATGCCGCGAAGAAGGGTGTCTTCCTCGGTCTGGAAAACCACGGCGGCATCGTCGCCGAGCCGGACAACCTCATCAAGATGGTCAAAGCCGCCAACAGCCCCTGGGCTGGCATCAACTGGGACAGCGGCAACTTCCACACCGAAGACCCGTATGGCGACCTCGCCAAGATCGCGCCCTACGCGATCAACGTGCAGCTCAAGATGGAGATGAGCCCCAAAGGCAGCAAGAAAGGCGAAGGCCAGCCCGCCGATGTGCCGCGCCTTTTGAAGATCCTCCGCGAAGCAAATTATCAGGGTTGGTTCACACTGGAATATGAAGTGGCGAAAGACCCATTCGCCGAAGTGCCAAAGATTTGCGACATGCTGCGTCCGCTGCTTGGCTAACCGTTTTCACGCATCCTTTTTCTAGTCCCCCATGTCCACACCGTCCAAATTCACCACCACCACCTGGCTGATCATCGTCATCGCCAGCATCGGATTCCTCTTTGATACATATGAGCTGCTGATGACGCCGCTCGTCGCGGCTCCGGCGATTGCGGAATTATTAAAAGTGCCGCTGAACAATCCGATGGTCACGGACTGGGTGGGCAAGCTCCTTTGGATCGCGGCGCTTTGCGGTGGTGTGTTTGGTCTGCTTGGCGGCTGGTTGGTGGACCGCTTCGGGCGGAAGAAGATCATGGCGGCGAGTATCTTCCTTTACTCGCTCTCTCCTTTCTGCGCGGCCTTCGCGACCACGCTGCCGATGTTTGTCTTCTTCCGCAGCACGACCTTCATCGGTGTGTGCGTGGAGTTCGTGGCGGCGATCACCTGGCTGGCTGAGGTGTTTCCCGATAAGAAGGACAAAGAGAAATGGCTGGGCATCACGCAGGCCTTTGCTTCCCTCGGCGGTCTGTTGGTCACGGGCGTGAGTGTGTGGATCAGCAAGCATGGCGCAGATCTTCCTCATTGGGGCTTGCCACTTGGTCTCGGTGCCACGGACCCAGGCGCTTGGCGCTACACACTGATGACGGGCATCCTGCCTGCGATCCCCATCGCGCTGCTGCTGCCTTTTGTGCCGGAGAGCAAGGTTTGGCTGGAGCGTCGTGCGGCGGGATCGCTGAAACGCCCGAGCTTTGGTGCGCTGTTTTCGCCTGAGCTACGTCGGGTGACGTTGGTCACTGCCGCGCTGTCGGCCTGTGCTTATGGGATCGCGTTTGGCGCACTCCAGGTGACGGTGGCGCGTGTGGCACCAGGGCTGCCTGAACTCAAGGAAGAGTCGAAGGCGCTGGCTCCGCTGCGGAAAGAAGCGGAAGGACTCAATCTCGAACTCAACAAGCTCGCTGCCACGGACCCTGCTCGCAAAGAAATGATCGGTAAGATCAAAGCGAACTTCGGCCAGCAAAAGCCACTGAACGACAAGGTGAAGGCGATGAGTGACAAGGTGCAGTTGCATCAGGAACTCGGCGGCCTCATCGGGCGCATCCTGCTCGCGGTGCTGCTCATCTGGGGCATCAGCCGGGTGAAGTTGCTGAAGATCTTCCAGATCCCCGCGCTCATTTTTCTGCCGCTGACTTACTTCAAGTTTTTCGAGCAGGGTGGCCAGACCTTCCTTTGGGCTTACGGTGTGTGCGGATTGCTCACGGTGGCTCAGTTCAGCTACTTCGGTGAATACCTGCCCAAAGTCTTCCCCATGCATCTGCGCGGCACAGGCGGCAGCTTCGCCACGAATGTCGGTGGTCGCATGATCGGCACCAGCATGGCTTTCCTGACGACGAGCTTTGTAGCTCCGATGATCGCTGGCAAAGGACCGATGCTGCCCATGCATGTCGCCATGGCGGCGGGTTACGTCGGCACCGGCATCGCGGTGATCAGCTTCATCGTGGGCTTCCTGCTTCCTGAGCCGAAGTCGGAAGATTGATCTCTGAAATGAAGTTTTCAAACGCTGGCTGGATGCTTCCGGCCAGCGTTTTTTCATGCCCAGATCAGCCGAACTTTAACCCGACCTCCAGCGAATGACCTCGTAGAAAGTCAGCGGCGGGGAGGCGTTTGCCGCCTTCGGCCTGGACTTCTTCGAGCTTTAGCAAACCGGTGCCGCAACTGACGATGAGGCCGACTTTGGGATCGGCGGAAATGATGGTGCCAGCGGTGGGGCAGGCTTCGCCTTCGAGGATGGAGGCGCGGTGGACTTTCAGTGGCTTGCCGTCGGGCAGGAGGCAGCTTGTGCCGGGCCAGGGATTGTAGGCTCGGATAAGCAGTTCGAGTTCGGTGGCGCTGCGGGTCCAGTCGAGGCGGCCGTCTTCACGCTTGAGTTTGCCGCAGTGAGTCGAGTTCGAGTCGTTCTGCGGTGTGCGCGGCGGGTTTCCTGCGGCGATGAGATCGAGTGCTTTTTCCAGGCTCGCGGGTGCAGCGAGGGCGAGCTTGTCATGCAGCACGCCGCCGGTGTCGGTGGGCAGGATGGGCATGGCATCCATGAGCAGGATGTCGCCGGTATCGAGGCCCTCATCCATGAACATGATGGTCACGCCAGTCTCGGCATCACCTTCTCGAATGGTCGCCTGGATAGGCGAGGCTCCTCGATGTTTTGGGAGCAGCGATGCGTGGATGTTCAGGCAGGCGAGACGTGGCACTTCGAGCACGCTTTTCGGCAAAATCTGCCCATAGGCCACGACGACGGCGACATCGGCTTCGAAGGCTTTCAGTTCATCGACAATGTATCGGATCTTTGGTGGCTGCAAAACGGTGAGACCTGCTGCAAGCGCGCGCACTTTGACCTCGGGCGGCGTGAGCACGAGTTTGCGGCCAGCGGGCTTGTCCGGCTGCGTGATGACGCCGACGACTTCATGTTTGGGCGCGGCAAGCAGCCACTCCAGCGAGGGCAGGCCGATGTCTCCTGTGCCGATGAAAAGGATGCGCATGAACTAGATCTTCATCTTCTCGATGTCGCGCCATGCATCCAGAGTCATGACACCAGCGATGATGTCATAGAGCACCTTGGCCGGAGGTTGGCTGGCATCGACGGGGCAAATACGGTCGCCTGCGTAGTAGTCGAGGATCGGTTTCGTCTCGGCTTCATAGGTGGCGAAGCGCTGCTGGATGACGGTCTCGTTGGCGTCGTCAAAGCGGTTGTCCTTCAGCGCACGTTTGCGCAGACGGCGGGTGAGCTCGGTGCGGTCGGGGCAACTGAGGTGGAAGACCTTCAGTACCTCGATGTCCTTCTCCATGAGCTTGGCCTGCTCGACATTGCGCGGGATGCCGTCGAGCACCAGGAAGTCGATCTCGGGTTTGAAGACATGGCCATCGACGCGCTGATTGATGTTGGCTCGCCAGAGCTGGACGGTCAGATCGTCGGGCACGAGTTCGCCACGGCTGGAGTATTCCACAAACTTCTGTCCGAGCGCCGTGCGGGTGTCGAGCGAGCGGAAGACATCGCCACAGGCCAGATGGTGGAAGCGTGGAATGGAACCCAGGACCTTGCCCTGCGTGCCTTTGCCACTGCCTGGGGCGCCGAGAATGAGAAGGGTGCGGAAGCGGGGTGTGTCAGACATGATGTCTTGGTTTTAGCACGTCACAGAGTCGTCACAAGCCGCGCTTGGAGCGAGTTTCGGCCTTATTGTTACCCGAGCAGCGCGAATGCAGTGTCGCGCACGGCTTCAAAAGGGAGCTGATTGAGATCACCACCCGGAGACCGAATAACGCGGACGGTGGACTGCGGTGGAGCCCATGTGGCTGGATCGGTAGGGCCGAAAAGCAGCAGACAGGGAACTCCGCAGGCCGAGGCGAGATGCGAGATCCCGCTATCGTGACCGAGGAAGAGATCGCAGGTGCTGAGGTGGTCGGCGAGTTGCGTGAGCGGCAGGCCATGCCAGCGGGTGAAGGGCATATCCTGAGGCAAGGTGCCGCGTTCGGCTTCTGCTTCGCCGGAGATGAAGACGATCTCCATCTCTGGATATGCGGCGTGGATTTCCTCCGCCAGTTTTTGCCAGCCGAGGGCGGGCCAATTTTTTGTCAGGGAACCACTGCCGGGATGGATGGCGATGCGCTTTGTCGTGGTCGGTGGCTTGGTTTGTTGGAGCAGAGGTTGTCTCCAGGCAGGTTCTTCGAGAAACATGGCGAGTCGCTCCAGAGGTCGGGCGAGTTGCTGGGAAGCGTGACCTTGGCCGACGATGACTCGATGCGGGCATTCGATGAGTGTTTTCACGCCGAGCTTCTCCATGTTCTCCCGCAGGATGGCATCGGGATCGAAGAGGTAGCTGACGATGAGATTGAAGCGGCGCAGGTCATCGGCCAGCGCGGGGTCGATCTGGGCGTTCTTGGCGTAGAATTGCGCCATGCGCAGATCGCCGAGCGGACGAGTTGCATCAGCGATGCCTGCCTTCACCGCGAGATCGGCGATGCCGGAGTAGCCCATGACTTCGAGGTGGGCGTGCGGGATGCTTTGCCGCAGCAGACGGATCGCTGGCAGCGTGAGAATGAAGTCGCCGATGGCACCGCCACGGATCACGAGCACACGCGGTCGTGCGGAGTCCATGCTCAGTAGGTCGTCACGGCCAGCACGAGCAGCGCCGCGCCGTAGGCCACACCGGACCAGATGGCGAGACTCCAGCGGCCTTCTTTGGCGAGTAGCCAGCCGATCCAGTCACGCATCAGGTAGGGCATGCCAATGAAGTACATGCCCACGATGATCCAAACATAAGCAAGCGTGGGCAGGAGCAGGCGGGTGAGCTGAGGCTGGAGGAATGCGGAGGCCAGCACAGGGCCGGCGACGAGCAGCATGAGGCAGCCGAGGGCGCGCACGGCGAGGAATTCCTTCACATAGATCAGCACGGCGACGAAACCGATGGGCACCAGCGTGAGGAACCATTTCCGCAGGAAGAAGAACTCTCCCATGTCCATGTTTGCCATCACGATCATGCCCCAGATGAAGTCGATGGTGAGCAGCAGCGCGCCCCAGCCGTAGTGGCGGGGAAAAGCGCGGAGGAAGGCCTTGGTTTTGTCTGCATTTTTCCAAGCCCAAAGGTGGGAGGCGAGCAGGGCCAGACCGAGCACGATGCCCACGGGCTTCATCGGCAGGCCGCCAGTGGGGGCCAGATGGTAGAGGTAGTCGTGGAGTTCTTTAAACATGCGGGTTGGGGGGCAGGCGGCGCGCAGACTGGCGCAGGGGCGCGGATTGCGCAAACGGGTTTGAGGTTGCCCCGCCACCCGCCCACGGCTACCTCGGGCCATGACGTTTTCTGACACGGCCGCTTGGTATGTCATCCACACGAAGCCGAAGTGCGAGCACCTCGCCGCTGCGCTCATGCTCGGCCTTCCGGGGGTGGAGACCTACTGCCCGCGCATCAAATTTCAGCGCAATACGCGGCGCGGGAAGGTGTGGTTCATCGAGGCGCTGTTCCCGAGTTACTTTTTCGCCAGATTCGTGCCGGCCACTTCGATCCGGGCGGTGAAACACTCGCAGAATGTGATACGCATTGTCGATTTCGGCGGGCAAATGTCGCCCGTGCCGGATTCGGTGATCCAAATCATCCGCGAGGAGATGGACGGGCAGATCATCAAAGAGATCCACATCGGTGTGAAAGTGGGTGACACGGTGGAGCTGACCGAGGGGCCGATGCGCGGGCTGAAGGGCATCGTGAACAGCATCCGCAACGGCGATGACCGCGTAAAAATCCTCATGGAGTTCCTTGGGCGGGAAAGTCTCGTCGAGGTGAAGTCCTCCCACATTCTGACCGAGCAGACGCCGCGTGAAGCGATGGCGGGGCTCTGAGGCTCAGCCCTTCGGCGGTCCGGCATTGTCCCAGGCATCGTCGTTGCCGAGATGCTGACGCTTCATGTCCTCACTCAGCAGGGCCTCGAAGTTCTTCAAGTGCTGCCGGGCGATGGAGATGTAGGCGTCCTGACCTTTGTCGTGATGTTTTGCCAACTCGCGCACGCTTTCTTCTTCGTAGCAGCGGAAGACCTGCGTGGCTCGTAAAGCGCGGTGTGCACGATAACCGAGCGCGCGGAGCACGTCGCTGCCGAGATCGAGCGCACTGCCGAGCGTGTCACGGCGGAAGTCATGCACGCCGCGCTTGATCAGCTCGTAGGCGTGGCTGCGGTTCACGGCACGCGCGAGGATGCGCAG
>JBIKIA010000128.1:0-10384 GCA_044361885.1 Prosthecobacter sp.
CTCGCTTCACTTGCCGTTCCTGTTACTAACAAGGTCATGGAGATGGCTAACACCACTCGCACGAAAGCGATTATGAAGGATCTTGTCGTGTCGATTGGGCACTTTCGCACCGAGTATAACCGACTGCCCGTTGATTTGAGTGGTTCCAGCGGAGGTGAGGACATCGATCCCATTCTCACAGACGATACAACGGACATTGTCAGTGTATTAATGGCGATGACTGATCCGAGTGGTGGTGGCGGTGGCGGCCCGAATCTGAACCCTCGAGGCATCAAATTCATCGACCTGCCTCTGGCAAAGAACCAAACTTCTTTTGGTATTGTTGATCCGAGTGGTGGTGCTGGCGGTGGGAATGTGCGTCTGCTTGATATTTGGGGCCGACCTTACTATATCATGCTTGATACCAATCTCGACAATCGCATCACCAATCCTGATGCCAGCAATATCGATCAACGAATCTCGGCGCGTGCCCCTCAGTATCTTCCTGCTAGCACAGCAGTACAATGCACGGGTCCTGATAAAACTCTCAATACCAAGGATGATATCGTCTCTTGGAGGTAGTCGGATAAACCGATAAAGTTCCATCAAACGCGTGTCCTTCGGGATGCGCGTTTTTTGTTTTAGGTGTAGCGGGCTAGAAGCTCTCCAGCCTTGCCCAGTTCCACCTTCTCGAAGAAGTCGTCTTCAACCATACACACGGGACCGAATCCGCAGCTCGCCAGGCATTCAGCAAACTCAATGCTGTACTTTCCGTCCGCGCTCACGGCGATCGGGTGATGATGGTCGCAATGGCTGCGGTCAATCTTTGTCATCTGGCACAGTGAGTCCATCAATTCATAGCTTCCTGCCATGGCGCAAGAGAGCGTGCGGCAGACGCGGATATGATATTTCCCAGGAGCACTCTGACGGAAGCCTGGATAGAAAGTCACTACCTCCAACACTTGGATCGGCGGCAGCTCCAATTTGTCAGCCACCCAGTTCACGGTTTCATCGCTGATGAAGCGAAAGTGGTGCTGCATCAGGTGCAGCAGCGGCAGTACAGCGCTGCGCTTCGAAACAGGATAATGGGTAATGACTTCGTCGATTTTGGTCTCTAGGTCTGCGGGAATTGCCAAGGCCATCTTAGTTACGGGTAAAGAATTGGTTTCAATGCGGTGACGTAGGTGTCAACGATCACACTCACCCATCACGAAGTCGAGGCTACCGAGTACGGAGGGTACGTCGCTGAGCAAATGCCCAGGAAGCATCTTGGAGAGAATGCTGAGGTTGATAAAGGAGGGGCTACGGATTTTCAGGCGGTAGGGCACGCCACCGCCTTTGCTATGAATATAAAAGCCGAGCTCGCCCTTGGGATTCTCTGCTCCGAAATAGACCTCGCCCGCTGGCGCGTCTATGCCCTGGGTGGCGATGATGAAGTGGTGGATGAGCTCCTCCATCTTCATGAGCACGCCTTCCTTCTTCGGCAGGTAGCCTTTTTGATCGGTTACATTGATCGGCCCACCGGGGAGATTATCGAAGACCTGGCGAAGGATGCGCACGCTCTGCCGCATCTCCTCCATGCGCACGAGGTAGCGGTCAAAGCAGTCACCCGTGGTGCCAATGGGGATATCAAAATCGTAGCGGTCGTAGTCGAGGTAGGGCTTGGCTTTGCGCAGGTCATGCTCCACGCCGGAGCCACGCAGGTTCGGGCCGGTGATGCCCCAGTCGATGGCTTCCTGCTTGCTGATGACTCCCAGGTTCTGGGTGCGGGCCATGAAGATGGCGTTGCGCGTCAGCAGCTTGTCCACCTCGTCGATCACGGGCTCCAGTTCGTCTAAAAACTTCCGCACAGCGCTGGCGAAGCTGTCTGGCAGATCGCGCACCTGACCGCCGACACGGGTGTAGCTTGTGGTGAAACGTGCGCCGGTGAGTTGCTCGCAGAGATTGTAGATCTTCTCACGCTCGGTGAAGGTGTACAGGAAGACGGTCATCGCGCCGACATCCATGGCGAAGACTCCGACCCCGAGCATGTGTGCGGAGATGCGGGCGAGTTCACAGCAGATGACACGGATGGCCCGGCCGCGCTCAGGCACTTCCCAGCCCATGAGCTTTTCCACCGCCAAAGCGTAGGCGACGTTGTTGGCGAGCGGTGCCAGGTAGTCCAGCCGGTCCGTGTAGGGCACGAACTGGTTGTAGTGCATGTTTTCGGCGATCTTCTCATCTCCACGATGCAGGAAGCCCACATCCGGGTCCGCCTTGGTGATGACCTCCCCATCCATTTCCAAAATCAGCCGCAGCACGCCATGCGTGGCCGGATGGGAGGGGCCCATGTTCAGGACCATCTTCTCACCCACCAGATCGGTGGTTGTGGCCTCCATACTCTCGGCCTGCATCGCTGCTTTGGCAGCGACATCGGGGGCTTCATACTCGCGCGTAACGGTGGGCATCAGGATAGTGGGGGAGGTGCGGAGTATTCTACGCAGGGAAAGAGCGGCAAGACGAATTTGTGAAAAATTTCACAAGCTCGGTTCCACGCCGGAGAAGGGGACAAAAAAGCCGCACTCGGAAGTGCGGCTCTGGATTGGCTGAAAACGTGCCAAGTTCAAATCATGCACGACGGCGGCGGAACATTAGGATGCCGAGGCCGAAAAAGCTGAAGAGCACGCGGGATGGCTCTGGCACGACCGTGAAGGTAGAAACGAAGTTATTGCCGCTGTTGCTGTTGTAAATGATGGGGGCGGCATTGACGTTGTTGGTGGTGATCTGGGAATAGACCTCCAAGTTGTAGCTGCCTGAGCTGAGTCCGGTCAGGAGGTTGGCCGTGTAAAAGGGTGCGCCTGTATCACTTCCCCATTCCTGGTTCCCACCTACCAGGTTGGATTTGAAAACGTAATTGAACTGGGAGAATGCGCCTCCAGGGCTGCCCTGCCAGATGCGATAGAAGAGCTGCATGCCAGTCACATCAGTGCTGTTGTCTTTGAAGCTTCTCCCCTGTCCACCCAAAAGAAGTTGGTCGGAGCCAGCATTGAAAGTGGCACCCAAATTAGCACCCTGAAAGTCAGGATTTCCCGTCACTGGCCCGATGTCGTAGTATTGGACACCCGTGGTGTTTACGATCACAAACTGGTCATAGATGGTTGCAGCCCCAAAGCCGCTGAGGGGGAAGAGGACGCTAAGAAACAGGGCGCGAGCGAATTTCATAATTAATCAGACTGGAAATAAGGACGGAAGAGTGTTGGAAATGAACGTTCTCGTCAAAACAAAAAGTTCCTGACTAAAGATAAAACTTTCACCTGATCTGCGATTCGCATCCTTCGGCTTCCATAAACATCAAGATCCCGTGCAGACGATCCGGGCATCCAGGGCGATGACGCCGCTGGCGGTGGCGAGGAGGGGGTTGATGTCGAGCTCCTGGATCTCGGGGCAGGCGAGGACGAGGTCGCCGAGCTTCACTAGTACGTCGGCGAGGGCGTGCATGTCGGCGGGTTTGAGATGGCGGGTGCCCTGGAGGGCGCGGTGGATGCGGGTCTGGCGGATGCGATCCAGCGCGAGCATGGGGGAAAGCGGTGGCAGGAGCAGGACGCGGTCTTGCAGGACCTCGACCAAAACGCCACCGGCACCGAAGAGCAGCACGGGGCCGAATTGCGCGTCGTGGGTGCAGCCGCAGATGAGTTCGAGGCCCTTTTCCCGGGACATGCGCTGCACGGCCACGCCGTCGAAGTCGGCGGGCGGCACAGCTTCTTCGATGCGCTGCCAGGCGGCGCGGACGGCATCCGCATCCGGCAGGTCGAGCTGCACGCCGCCGATGTCGGTCTTGTGGGTGATGGTGGGGCTTTGCAGCTTCAGCACGACGGGGAATCCGATCTCCTGGGCGAGTGCGACGGCTTCCTCGGCGCTCTTCGCGTGGCGGGTTTCCAGCACGGGGATGCCTGCGGCGGCGAGCACTTCTTTCGCCTGAATCTCGGTGAGCAAAGTCCGGCCTGCAGCGCGATGGCGGGCGATGATTTCCCGCGCCGCATTCATGGTGGGGCGCTCGGTGCAGGCGAGGCGGTTGGTCTCTTCTAACCAACGAAGCCGCTCCTGCCTCTGCCACATGAACTGCCAGGAGCGCGCGGCTTCATCGGGGTAATCGTAGGTCGGGATGCCACCGGCGTTGAGCACTTCGCGGGCGGCTTCGACGGCGTCGCCGCCCATCCAGCTCGCGAGCAAGGGTTTGTTCGTCGTTTTGGCCAAAGCGACGAGGGATTCCGCGATGGCGAGCGGCTCGGTCATGGCCTGCGGGGTGAGCACGGCGAGGATGCCATCGGTCTGCGGATCACCGGCGATAGCGCGGAAGGCGTGCGCATAGCGGGCGGCATCGGCATCGCCAAGTACATCGGCGGGATTGCCGTGGCTCCAATGCGCGGGCAGTTGGGAGTCGAGCTGCTGGAGCGTAGCGGGCGTGAACTCGGCGAGCTCGCCGCCATGACGCACGAGGGCATCGGTGGCGAGCGCGCCGGGGCCGCCGGCATTCGTGATGATGGCTAGCCGTGGGCCGGTGGGCAGGGGCTGCTTGGACAGCACCTCGGCCATGTCGAAGAGCTGCTCGATGCTGTCCACCCGCAGCACGCCAGCGCGCTCGAAGGCGGCGTCAAGCACGTCATCGCTGCCGGTCATCGCGCCGGTGTGGGAGGCGGCGGCCCGTGCGGCAGCAGCGGTGCGGCCGACTTTGATGGCGATGATGGGCTTCTTTGCCGCGACACAGCGCGCGGCCTCCATGAAAGCGGCGGCATCGCCCACGGACTCCATATATAAAACGATGCTTTCCGTGGCGGGGTCATTGCCGAAATGGCGGATGAGATCGCCCCAGCCGACATCGAGCATGGAGCCGACAGAGACAAAGGCGCTGAAGCCCACGCGCTGGCGGAAGCTCCAGTCGAGGATGGCGGTGCAAAGCGCACCGCTTTGACTGAGAAAGGCCACACGTCCGGGCTGCGCCATGGCGGTGGCAAAGGTGGCGTTCAGCTCCGTGTGCGGTGCCATGAGGCCGAGGCAGTTCGGGCCGATGAGGCGTACGCCGCCTTTCCGCGCCTCCGCCAGCACCTGCTGCTCCAGTGCCACACCTTCTGGGCCGGTCTCTTTAAATCCAGCCGAGATGATGATGGCCGCACGCACCCCACAGGTGGCGCATTCGCGGATGATCTCCGGCAGGGTGACCGCTGGCGTGGCGATAACGGCGAGATCGACTGGCAGGCCGATGGTGCTCAAGCTCGGCCAGGTGCGATAGCCGAGCACTTGGTCATGCTTCGCATTGATGGGGTAAAGCTCACCCGCAAAGGCGATGAGGTTTTCCATCAAAGCACGCCCGACACTGCCCACCCGTTCCGAGGCACCAATCAAGGTGATGGATTGCGCCTTAAAGAAGGGCTGCAAAGGTAAGAGTGGATTAGGAATAGAGCGTGCAGTTAAAGGGTGGCATGCATGACTCGCTATCCTGGACAGGACACTGCCACGCGTGACTACATGATCACGCAAATGCCTGTTTATCAAATAATTGAGCTTCTAGCTTCTAGAGTCGATGCAGACTAGTGCTTCAGCATGCCCGATCTTTTTCGCTCAGGCTCATTTTTTCAAAAAAAGAACAATTAACGCCCAGAGAGGCGAAAAGTTGAACATTTTCTGCTTGTCGCGTTAGCAGGATAGGATAATAACTCGCTGAATTTAGGTAACCCGAAATAAATCTCTCCCTACGCAGAAAGCCGCACAGTTGCCCACCTACTTAATGTTGAGATGAAAAAAAGAGCGTTGGGCTTCCAGTAAAATTTTCCAGCTAAAGTAAAATCCAAAACTGCATATATATGAAACGATACAAAAGGAACGCAATCGCACCATTGGTGAGGAGTTCAGCAAGCAAGATCGTCGCGCTACTGCTCATCGCCTTTGGCGTAATGGCTGAAGCTCAAGCTCAGTTGAAAGTCAGTGTGATGCCGAGCCACTCTCAGAGTCAAAGTTATGCGAAAGCGGGGCTCAATGAGGCAATCGCCGTTTGGGGGCGTACTTGGGGCGGCACTGGTGCTCAGACCTACACCCTGGACTTTGGCGATGGCACCGCTGCTGCCACAGGCAGTGTGACCAACGCGAACTACATCGGAGCCAGCCATGTTTACACCACCGGTGGCCTGAAGACCTTCACTCTGACCGTGACGGACTCAACGGCCACCTCCGTTTCACGTTCAGGCGTCATCCGTGTGATTGCCGGACCGGTGCACGCGGACCGAGTTCACATGGCGATTGAGAAGGGTTTGTTAAATCTTTACCAAAACTACACCGTCGTAGATGCGGATCGAATTTACTGGCTCAACCCTCTGAGCGCAGGCAACACCAATGATTATGGTGCTGGAGGTACTTCTTCCGCGATCTTGGCATTTGAAGAGAATGACCACCTTCCAGGTGAAAATGATGTCGAAGAAATTTATGCAGAGACCATTCGCCGAGGCCTCAACAACCTATTTGGCCAAGCAACCGCTTACAATATTGGTGCAGCATAGCATTCAGATGGCATTGCGACACGCGATACCGATATGAATGACAATGGACGAGGTATCTATTTTAACCTGTCTGGTGGACACGCGGCATACAGCTCCCCGTTCTGTGGCATGGCCATTATCCTCGCCAAACGCAATGCAGCGGAAGCCAGTGCATCAACCATTCCCTATGGCCCGTTTGCGGGAGTGAATTATCTAACATTTGTCCAAGACTTGGTGGACCAGATGCACTGGACCCAAGGGGATGGCACCTATCGAGGCGGTTTTGGCTATTCAGTCACGACAGCAAGCCAAAGCCGTTTCGATGGTTCGTCGCAGCAGTGGCCTGCGTTGATGTTGCTTGCCGCAGAAGAGCGACTGGGCATACATACACCAACATGGTGGCTCGACAACGCTGCTTATGGCTTTAATGTTCTTCAGGCTGGCACTGGTGGGATTGGATATTCAGATTCTACCAGTTGGAGAAATGTGGCGAAAACTGGTGGCGCTTTGGCGCTATACGCCTTTGCTGGACGACAAGCGGGCACAGATGCCAATGCCACTGCCGCGAGAAATTATATCCAGGGCCTATGGGCCGCTAACCCTTCCTGGGGTGGTGACCAAGCAGGCTGGGCAGGCCAATGGTACGCGATGTGGGCCTTGAAAAAAGGCCTCCAACTACAAGGCATTACTACACTCCAAACTAGCACAGGTGCCCGCAACTGGAAGCAGGACATGCAGGCATGGCTTTTGGGCAATACTACGCTTTTGGACTCCCAAGGAGCCGGAGTCGCGACTAGCTATCGGAACACAAGTTACATGTTTGGACCGCAGGCCGATGGCAGTTGGCGCTCGTCTGAATATCCAAGCTCGGGGTATTATTCGGCAGCAGCAAATCAAATTGGCATGGACACTGCCCACGGCGTTCTCATTCTCTCCGAGGCAGTCACACGCCCTGTGCCAGTGGCGGTGATTGCAGCGGTGGGCAGCCAGTCGAACCGTGCCGGTTTCCGCTCGTTTGACATGGATGGTTCTGGATCCTACCACTTGGACGCGAACTCTTCGATCATCGAGTATCTCTGGGATTGGAATGCCGCCGATGGCCTTGACTGGAACAGTCCAAATGCCACCGGCCCACGCCCAACCAACCCAGGTTACGCGACGGTGGGCAATTACACCGTGACCCTGCGCGTGAAGGACAATCAAGACCCGGCTGAAACGTCCACATCCACAGTCGTGGTCAATGTGATCGACACGGACATCGCTCCTGTCGCGGTGGCCATCCCTGCCGCCCGTGCGCCTGCTTACACAGCCAAAGTGGGGCAACCGATCCAATTGGATGGCACAGCTTCCTTCGACCCTGAGAATGATGCCATCACCGACTACAGTTGGGACACCGATGGCAACGGCACTTATGGCGATGCAACGGGCCCAACGCCCAGCGTGACGTTCAACGCACCTCATGTAGGTCAGATCGGCCTGCGTGTGACGGCCAACGGCAAGACCAGCACCAACAGCGCTGTGGCAGACATCTATGCCACGCAAAATGACTTCTACATCGAATCCATCGCCGCCTCGAACATCGTTGTCGGTGTGTCTGCGGATGTAGAGGTGGTCGTGAAAAACGCCGTGGGTTCCAATGGAACCTGGAATAATGTCTCCGTCCGCTTCTACACGGGTGATCCGTTCGCAAACGGCGTGCAGATCGGCGGTAACTATACCGTCAATCTTCCTCCAGAGGGGACGGCGACGCTGAATGCAAGCCTGACGAATCTCAATGGTCTTCAGGTGGCCTATGCCTATGTGGATGCGACCCGCACGGTGCCAGAATGGGACGAGCGCAACAACACCTCCTCGGTGAACGTCGCCACCAAGCCTGAAATCATCGTTTACAATGGCAGCCACACGATGGCCCCTGAACTGACCGATGGGCAGGCGACAGTCGTGAATTTTGGCGGCACAGCGCCCGGAGTCGCCAGTGTTCTCACATTCTTGGTGCGGAACACGGGAGATGGTGATCTCCACATCACAAGCGTCACCGTGCCTGCCGGTTACATCACCACGGGAGCCAGCACGGTGCTTGCCCCTGGCACCAGCTACAACTTCCAAGTTTCGCTCAATAGCAACGCGGCGAACACCTACACAGGCAATGTCGTCATCAACAGCGACGATCAGAATGAGGCCGCCTTTGACTTCCCCGTCACTGGCACTGTGGTCCCCACCGGCAGCGCCCCCGTGGTTAATGTCGGCACGGGTGATGTCGCCATCCAGGGACCGCCGGTTCCGGAGTCTTGGGAGGTCCGGTGGGATCCACCCTCTACAACTTCATTGGTTCCCCAGCCCTGAACTCCAGTGGTGTGCTCGCTTCTGCCGTGGTGATTCGTCATTCGGACGCCAGTCTGCACAATGGCATGATGGTTGGCAAACCACTCGCCCTCATCGCCACGGACAGTGACGCTGCGGCGGATCTGCCTGGAGTGAACTATTTCAGTTTCGGACCTCCCGTGATCAATGAGGCCAACCAGATCGCCTTCACTGCGGAAGTGCGTGGCGCTGGCATCACCAAGAATGTCAACAGCCGCTGCCTGTTCAGCAATGCCAGCGATGGCGTGATCAGGCTAGCCGCGCAGGTCGGCACGAACGTGGGCTTGGGCAGCAATCTGAAAACCATTGGTAACTTCTCCATCGGTGGTAACCTCGTCATCTTCCTGGGCACTCTGGTTGATAACCGCGCTGTCCTCTTTGGCTGGGATGCTAATGGTGGCCTGCGTGCGCTGGTGCGCAACGGCCAGACTCTCAGCGCCAATGGGGTCGTTAAAACGGTGCAGAGCTTCAGCATCTTGGAAACCACCAACGCCTCCTCAGGTCATGGCAAAGAACTCAGCGTCGCCCCTACGGGTGAGTCGCTCGTCACCTTCTCCGTTGCTTTCACCGATGGCACCAGCGGAGTCGTTCTGGGCAGCTTCGATGGCACCAGTGACACTGGCTTTGGCGTCACCTATGGTGCCAGCAAACAACTCGCCGACAGCTACGCCGCCGCCCCTGGTGTGATACCATTGGCCACGTGGAACAGTTTCCGCAGCCCCGGCTTTGACAACACGGGCAACTACTACGGTTTCATCAGCCAGATGGTGACCAACACGCTGGCGGGAGTCAGCAGCACGAACAACGTCGGCATCTTTGTGGATACCGCGCCCGGAGAGTTGACGCTGCAACTGCGTGAAGACGCTCCTGCACCAGGAACCGCTGGTGGTCTTGTGTTCAGCGACTTCAGCGATCTTGTGCTTGGTGGAGCTGACTATGAATTCATGGTCAAAGCCCAACTGCGCGGCGCGGGCCTCACCGTCAATGTCAACGATGTGGGTCTATGGTCGAAGCACACTGCCGATGGTCTCGTCCTCGTGGCACGTGAAGGCAGCGCAGCCCCAGGCGTGGCAGCAGGTGGGATCGATGGGATCTTCTCGAAGATCAACCAAATCGCCCTGCCAGGCACTGCGCAACCGCTGTTCCAAGCCACCCTGACGGCAGGTGTCGGCGGAGTCGTATCCACTAATGACACAGGTCTTTGGGTGATTAACGCGAGCAAAAACGTCGTGCTTGCCGTCCGTGAAGGTGACGTGCTCAATGTCGGTGGCACCCCTCGCACGGTGACGGCGATCACAGCCTTGGTTAACGGTACCACCACAGGTGGGTCGCTGGGTCGCCGAGTGTTCCTGGCCGATGGACAGTTGACCCTGCTGCTGACCTTCAGTGGTGGAGTCCAGACACACGCTAGAGTCGTCGTGCCTTAAGCGCCAAAGGTGGGGCAGCCCACAACACAATCTCGAAGCCAGAGGCCCCAAAAGCCTCTGGCTTTTTCTTTCCATCTTCTCTGACCAGTGCTGCACTGGGCAGGGGAAGAG
>JBIKIA010000626.1:0-3076 GCA_044361885.1 Prosthecobacter sp.
CTGCGCATCGACGCCCCGCGCAAAGCCCTTGCCGCAGCACCGAAGCCTGTCGTTGTTGCTGAAGCCAAGCCTAAAGAAGCGCCGAAACCAGCCGCGCCGAAGCCTCTTTCCCGTCTTGAGCAGCTCCGAGCAGAAGCCGCTGGCGAGAAAAAGTAGGCCTTGAGCATGCCTTTCACTGAGGCATTGAATCGCTAAATCTAGTGTGCGCGACTTTGCGCTGATAGCGCCTTGTCGTGGAGCTTCTCTGCTGACAAACGCCGCAGGAAGGAGGTGCTTGAGGGGAGACGAACTCTCGGGACAGAGGCGCTTCCCTGAGGTGATGTGGCGGCACGGGTGCCAGCTTTACCATAGTGAGGGAATGAGCCACTTCGGCGGATTTCGCATCCTTCCTTGACGCTGCTCTGGCCAGTCCCCATGATGACCGGCCTTCGATCTGATTTTCTGCCCCCGTCCGTCTCCCCTCACATGCGTATCTTCTGGGTCCTCCTCAAAAAAGAACTGCGAGCCTTTTTCGTCTCGCCGGTGGCCTACATTGTCTTGGCACTGGTGATGGTGCTCAGTGGCTATTCCTTCCGCGCGGCGCTCTCCATTCTGGAGCGCGGGCCGAGTGAGGGCAGCATCGTGCAGTGGATGTTTCAGCCAAACTGGTTCTGGCTCTCCTACTTCTTCGTCTTTCCCCTGCTGACCATGCGGCTCTTCGCGGAGGAAAAGAAGATGGGCACCTTCGAGACGCTCTTCACCACGCCGGTGCATACCTGGCAGGTGGTGCTGGCGAAGTTCGGAGCCTCTGTTCTGGTGTATGCCGTGCTTTGGATGCCGAGCTTCCTCAATTTCCACCTTGTGGACTACATCACCGCCGGTCAGATCGAGATGCCGCCGGGATCACTGAAGGGCAGCTACCTCATTCTGCTGGCGATGGGGCTCTTCAATCTCTCCATCGGTTGCTTTGCTTCGTCCCTGACCTCGAACCAGATCGTCGCTGCGGTGATCTCCTTCACCGCGAGTCTGCTGCATTTCCTGGGTGGACTTTTCATCATGGTACTCGGGCGGAAGGTCTCGGAGACCTTTGTCGATATCACCAGCTACTTCGCCAGCATGGAGCACATCCGCACCTTCACGAGCGGGCTGATCGATACCCGGCCCATCGTCTATTACACCAGCCTCGCGCTGCTCTTCCTGGCTCTGACACATCAAGTCGTCGAGTTCCGCCGCTGGAAGCCCTGATCCCTGGTTCGTCACGCCGCCATCATTTTACTCAATGCCTTCCGATTCCGAATCCACCCCCAAAGCCACCCCGCCGATGCCCCGCCGTTGGAGCATCGGGTTGAACGTGTTTCTGCAGATCATTCTGACACTGGGGCTTTTCTTTGGGGTGAATCGCCTCAGCTACCGCTACCACACGCGCTGGGATCTCAGCCCGCAGCAAAACTTCACCCTCAGCACGACGACGCTGAACAATCTGGACAAGCTCTCCAAGGATGTCTTCATCGCCAATGTCATCCCGCGTGACGGCCCGCTGTTCGGTGAGGTTCAGACATTGCTTGAGGAGTATCGCCTCAATGGTCGTGGACGCGTGAAGGTGCGCAGTATCGACCCCGTCCGCGACATCGAGCGCGCCGAGACTCTGAAGACGGAAACCGGACTGCCGCTGGACCAGAGCGGCGTCGTGGTGCGCTGTGGCAAACGCACCCGCTTCATCACCGAAGAGGAACTCGTCGTCCGCGAGCAAGGCACGGAGACGCAGCGCGCCATCAAGGAGTTTCGTGGCGAGGACGCCATCACCTCGGCCATGATCAACGTGGTCGATGGCGACGCGCGGAAGTTGTACATCCTCGTGGGTAAAGGGGCGCGCACAGAGGCCGCCCTCGTCGAATCCATGGTCGCCATCGGTGAACTTGGACGTGCGCAGAACTTTCAGCTCTTTCCGCTCAACCTCGCGGAGATCAGCACCGTCCCCGCTGATGCGGACGGCGTCCTCCTCGTGGGCCTGCGCTACGACTTCTCGGAGCGCGAGATCGACATCATCAAAGCCTACTGGGCACGTCAGCGCACGGGATTGTTCGTCATGCTTGACCCCTCCGGCGAGACTCCGCGGCTCAGTGCCTTCCTTGGCCTTCACGGCGTTGTCCCGCGTGGCGACCGGGTGCTGTATGCCGAGAGCACGGGCAGTGGCACGCGGAAGGAATTTTCTGTGCAGGCCGTCTTTGACAACGAGTCCTCCATCACCCGCCCCATCGCCGCCAGCGGCACCACGCTGCCAGGGCAGAGCGAGTCCTTGGAACTGCGCTTCGATGACGAGTATCTGAAGAATCAGAACATCACTGTGCATCCGCTCATCGGAGCCACGGAGCGCTACTGGGGGGAGAAAAACTACCTTGAAGATCTGCCCATCGCCGATGACGAAGACACGCGGAAGGACATCTTCCTCGCTGCCAGCGTCGAGCGTGGCACCATCACCGACGAACGCCTACGTGTGGACAGTTGCCGTATGGTCGTCGTCGGCAATGCCGCTCTGCTCGACAAACAGTCCGCGTTGGCCGTGAACCGTGACTTTGTGGCCGCCAGCCTGAACTGGATACTCAACCGCGAGAAGCTCATCGGCATCACTCCGAAGGCGAAGCACAACTACCGCATCCAGCTCACGCGCCGCCAGAGCGAGATCATCTTCTGGGGCACCACCGTCGTCATGCCCGCCATCGTGCTCTGCTTTGGCCTCATGGTCTGGGCCACACGCCGGGCGGCGTGAGTTATCATCCGTTTTTATTTTTTCCAGCATGCGCCTTCGCACCACCCTCTTTCTCCTGTTCCTCGCCGCTGTCCTTGGGGCGGTCATCGTGGGCATCGAGAAATACCTGCCATCCACACGTGAGCTGGTCGAGATGAAAAAGGGACCCGTCCGGTTTGATCCGAAGAAGATCACGCAGATCGAGCTCGACTCCAGTGGTGGAGATGGCGTCAGCCTCCAGTGGGATGGCGCGCAGTGGTGGGTGCGGCGGCCATTCAATGACCTCGCCGACCCCGAACGCGTGGAGAAGTTTGTGAACGAACTGCTCGCCATCGGCTGGATCAACCGTGT
>JBIKIA010000627.1:0-3069 GCA_044361885.1 Prosthecobacter sp.
TGTGCTGACGAGCAGCCATCAGGTGCTGACGCAGCATCATCCACGGGTGGTGATCACGGAAGCGGCGCACCAGGTGGAGACGCAGGCGACGCTGCTGCGCCAGACGCTGGAACATCGGCTAACGAGGATGGAGGACCGGCTGGCGGGGCGGGCGGATCTGCTGCGCAATCTGGGGCCGGACTCGGTGCTGTCTCGCGGCTTTTCCTTCACGATGACGGCGGATGGTCGCAGTCTGAAGGACGCGGCGGTGGTGAAGCCGGGCGACAAGCTGATCACGCGTCTGCACCAAGGCGAGGTGCGCAGTGTGGTGGAGTGACCGGCTTTAGAAGCCGGCGCGCTGCATGAGCAGATCGAGCTGCTGCTGGAACTGCGGGATGTCTCCTTTGGGCGGTTGATAGCCCTGCGGGGCTCCGCCGAGACCGAGACGGCCCATTTGATCCAGCGACCATTTGGCGACCTGGCCGTCACTGAAGGTGACGCTGCCAGAAATCAGGGCACCGGGCGCGGTGATCTGATCGGCCGTGAGTGTGATGGTGCCGCCGGACGGTAATGCGGAAGGATCATCGACATCCGTGGGAGATTCATCGGCGGCGAAGTCCTCGGGGACATCTTCCGGGAAGTCAGCGGCGGGAGCGGGCTCTTCGGGCTTGGGCAGTTCGCGCGGCTTGTCTTTGATCCGCACGCCGACATCCAGCATGAGGAGACGCGCTTCGAGGTAGGTCAGAGTGATGTCGAACTCGCTCTTCAGGCGGCTTTGCACGTCATTGAGGCTGCCACCTTCGGCTGCCCACTGTTCGACTTTGGCGAGTTGTTCCGGCGAGAGATTGGCCATGAGAAAAAAGAAACGGGAAGCAAGCGGCCTCAGCCCTTCATGGGCTCGGTGACGATGCGCGCCAGTTCGGCGGCTTTGTCAGCGAGTTTTTTGGTCTGCTCTTCGGTGAGGGTCTTGGCATCAGGACCGCCCATGAGTGGGACGATCTCATCCAAGCCCTTTTTGAGCGCGGAGAGAGAGGGGTTGGCCTGAAGGGTGGGATTGAGATTGCTCAAGCTGTCGCGGTAATACTCGGCGATGTCGGGGCGGATGAGGCGCGGGGTTTTCTCTGCGGTGTAGTTTTCGGCGACCGTGCGGCTGGCGATCTCAAAGGCACGGACCCAGCCGCCGAGGCTGACGAGGTGGGCGATATCGACATCGCGGAGCTGGACCATTTCGGCCTCCACGTCTGCCTGGGTGAGGGCGAGTTCGCTGCGGAGTTTGTCCCAGTGACCTTCGATGCTGTGCTCGAAGAGGCTCTGGGTGTGGCGATTCATGCGATCTCCGGTGCCGAGGACTTTGGCGTATTTGATCAAGGCGCGGCCGACGTCTTCCATGGCCTCCACTTTCTCACACTGTACAATGAGGAAACCATCGGCGATGAGGCTGCCGAGGCCGAGCGAGACGAGCACGCGGTCCGAGGGAGTCTTGCGGGTGATGGGGCGCTTCAGAGCATCGTAGGAGAGCCTGCCGAGGCCGTCGAGCATCTCGAAGAGTTTGCGGATGCTGGGCGTGGTGAACTCATTGACGCCAAACTCCTCGCGGACATGCTCGTCACCGAGGAGATCGTCGGGGATTCTGGCTTTGCCGGCTTCCGCGCCTGGTTTCGGCGGCACGGGGGGAGGCGGGACGACTGGGGCAGGTGTCTGCGCCAGAGTGACCATCGTGAGAAGGATGCCGATCAGGCCTGCGAGTGCGACGCGGGCGCGAAGAATGCCGGGTGGATACATGGGGTGACGTACTAACGTCCGATTCGCGCAGTTTTCCAATGAATGCAAATGGCAGCACGGAGGAACTCAGGCCATCGGGCAACTGAGCCAGACGGTGGTCGTGTTGTTCTCGGAGGCGATGCCGATCTGAATGCCCATCTGATGGGCGAGCATGGAGGAGATGGTCAGGCCGAGGCCAAGATGGTTGCTGGTCTTGCTGCCGTTAAAGGCGCGGAAGACCTGGGGCAGCTTGTCCGGGGCGATGGTGCTGCCGGTATTGCTGACGAGGATGTCCACACGACGTTGCTCGGCAGGAGTGATGACGCCTGGACCGGCGATTTTCAGCATGGCGCGACCACCGACGGGACCGGCGGCTTCGGCGGCGTTCTTGAGCACCTCGATGAGGATGTCTTTGATCTTGGTGGGATCGGCATTGATGGGCGGCAGGCCCTGCTGCACATCGGCTTCAAGCTGGAGATTGTTCTTGGTGAAGGGATCCAGCAGTGCGGCCTGGATGACACTGAGGTACTCGTTCAGATTCAGCGACTGCATCTGGAGCTTCGCACAGCCACCGGCTCCACGAATGCGCTCGCTGAGATTGGCGACGCCGACGGAGGCCTCACGGATGTGCTGCATGTTTTCCACGATGCCGGGATCGAGGTCTTCGGTCATCAGGACGAGGCTGCTGAAGCCCTGGATGACGGCAAGGAGGTTGTTGAGCTTGTGGGTCAGACCACGAAGCAACTCCTGGTGGAAGCCTTCACTGTGCTCATTACCAAGCTGGAGATGGGTGGGGAAGACGAACTGCATGAGAAAGGGGGGAGAGTTGGCGAGTGATGCACGCTGGCCGGGGGCGAGGCAAGGCTATTTTGGGGCAGTATGACCCCACCTTGCACTAACCGCCGAGCTTCGGTGTCTTGAGCTTGGTCTTCTTGTCCTTGTGGGTGGGGTTGCCAGGATTGAAGAAGGGATTCTGGGGAGCCGGGCCGATGGGATTGCGCTCGACTTTTTTCAGCTCGGGCTCGGGCATGTAGAGCTTCATGATCCAGCTCTGAACGATGGCGTAGATATTGGTGACCGACCAGTAGAGGGCGAGAGCGGAGGCGAAGCTGTAGCAGATCCAAAGGAAGAAGAAGGGCATGACATTCATCATGATCTTCTGGCTCTTGTCCATGGTGGTGGGCTGAGGAGTCAGCTTCATCTGGGCGATCATGGTCACGCCCATGATGAGCGGCAGCGGGTTGACATTGTAGCCAAAGATCTGGGTAACGGTGTCGGCGAGGGAGAGGTCATTCACCCAGAGCCATCCCTGACCACGGAGTTCGGCGG
>JBIKIA010000130.1:0-10334 GCA_044361885.1 Prosthecobacter sp.
TCGGCACGGACGACCTGCATGATGTCATCGAGGAGGTCAGCGGGCTGAGCTTTGATCAATTCTTCGACCAGTGGCTCTACCATGGCGGCTTCCCCGAACTGAAGATCGACTACGCCTGGGACGCTGCCACGAAGCAGGTGAAGATCAGCGTGCGTCAGATGCAGAAGCTGACGGAGCAGGTGCGGCTCTTCCGCGTGCCGCTGCCCGTGGCCTTCACGATCAAAGGCCAGAAGGAGCCGCTGCGCTTCACCATGGATGTGCATGAAGCAGCGGGTGACTTTTACTTCGCCCTGCCCGCGCAGCCCACGCTTGCGCGGATCGATCCCGACTACACCGTGCTCGCGAAGATCGACTTCACCGCGCCCGGTCCGATGCTTGATGAACAGCTCGCAAGCGATGTCATCGGGCGACTGTTTGCCGTCCGCCAGCTCGGCAAAAAGGATGATCAGGCCAGCATCGACAAGCTCACGAAACTCGTGCGTGCGGATGCCTTTCACGCCGTCCAAGAAGAGTCTGCCAAGGCGCTCTCGAAGATCGCCGGTCCGGCAGCACGCGCCGCTTTGATCGGCCTGCTCGCGGATCAAAAAGACGCGCGTGTCCGCCTCGCCGTCGTGCAGGGACTCGCCAGCATCCCGCATCCCGACTGCCAAAAAGTGCTGCAAACCCATGCCGGTCAGGAAAAGAATCCGCTCATCCTCGCCGCCATCGTCAAAAGTTGGGGCGCGCGTCCAGGCGATGCCGCCATCAGCGCCGAGCTGGTGAAAGCGCTGACCTCCACTTCCTTCAACAACGCCGTCGCCACCGCCGCCATCCAGGCTCTGCGCGCGCAGGATGATGCCAGCGCCGTGCCCGCCATCCTGAAACGCCTGCGCGAGACACCGCTCGACTTCCGCACGCGCGACTACGCCGCCGCTTTGGAGTCGCTCGCCTTCCTCGCCCGGCAAAGAGAAGCCCAGCCCGCGAGCGATGATGTCCGCACCTTCCTCGTTCAACAGCTCACGAACCCGCGTGAAGCCCTGCGCACTGCCGCAGCAAAGTCGCTCGGCGTATTGCGTGATCCCCGCTCGCTCGCCGTGCTGGAGCCGCTCGCCGCGCCGAGTGTCAGCCCCTTCCACGATCCCGTCCGCGAAGCCGCTGCAAAGTCCGTGCAAGCTCTTCAGGCCACCCTCGCCAGCCCCGCCGAACTCAAGAACCTCTGGGATCAGATCCAGCAGCTCCAAAAGAAAACCGAGACGCTGGAAAAGCAGATGGATGACGCGAAGAAGAAAGCGGCTCCGCAGAAGAAATGAACCCCAGTTGATTTACCCTCCGCTCTCTGCTTTCAGATTTCCGCATCATGACCACCATCCTCTGCTTCGGCGACTCCAACACCTGGGGCTTTGATCCCGCCTTCATCACCGCGCCTTTCCCACGCCGGCATCCGCTGGGCGTGCGCTGGACCAGCTTGCTCGCTCAGCAGCTTGGAGACGATTTTCGCGTGATCGAAGAAGGGCAAAACGGACGCACCACCGTGCATGACGATCCGCTCAATGTCTGCCGCAACGGCAAGGATTACCTGCCCGCCTGCCTCGAAAGCCACAAGCCCATCGACATCGTCGTTTTGATGCTCGGCACCAATGACCTGAAGAGCTTCTACAATCTCCCGCCCGGCGAGATCGCCAACGGCGCGGGCATCCTCGCGCGCATGATCCTCTCCAGCACTGCCGGACCAGACAACCGTCCGCCAAAGCTCCTCCTCGTCTGCCCGCCGGAGATTGGTGATCTCTCCCATCTGCCTGATCTCGCGGCAAAGATCCCCAACGGCATCGCCCGCAGCCAGCAGCTCCCGCGTTACTACGAGGCTCTCGCTGCGGCTCTCGGCTGCGCCTACCTGAACAGCCAGGACATCGTGCAAACCAGTGCCATCGATGGCATCCACCTGGAGGCCAGCGAACACGCCAAGCTCGCTCCCGCCATCGCGGCAAAGATTCGCGAGATGCTCTGAGCCACGTCGGGCAGAATAATACGCGCATTCAAGACTCTCCGTGAAGTAGAGAGTCTCCGCGTCGGCGTACATGTCTCATGCGCCCTCTTCCATTTGTCCTCTCGGTCCTATCCGTCGCATCCTTCCTCACGGCCCAGCCGGTCACTCAAAAAGTGGACCTTCTGGAGGTCATCAAGTCCGGCGCAGTCGAGCACCACGTCAATCCGAAGTCCGACTTCCACGATGCGCCCAAGGACATCTGGACCTTTGCCAAAGACGGCACCTTCAACATCAGCGGACGCGGCTACGGCTATGTCGCCACGAAGGAAAACTACCGCGACTACCACCTCGTCATCGAATTCAAATGGGGCACGAAGACCTGGGGCGTCCGCGAAAAGAAAGCCAAGGACAACGGCATCCTCCTCCACGCTTACGGCCCGCACGGTGCCTACGGCGACACTTGGATGGCCAGCATCGAGGCCCAGATCATCGAGGGTGGCGTGGGCGACATATTGGTGCTCAGCCCGAAGCTCGCCGATGGCACAGAGTTGACCACTTCGCTGTCCGCCGAGTTCGCGCTCGACCGCGATAAAGAGAAGATCTGGAAGAAGGGCGAGCCGCGCCAAACCGTGACTAAAGGCCGCATCAACTGGCGTGGCCGCGATGAGGACTGGAGCGACACCGTCGGCTTCCGTGGCAAAAACGATGTCGAAAGCCCCAGCGGCGAGTGGAATCGCCTCGAAGTCATCGCCAAGGGCGACACACTGCAATACTTCGTCAACGGAGCGCTCATCAACGAGGCCTTCGATTGCAAACCCGCCGAAGGCAAAATCCTCCTCCAGACCGAAGGCGCGGAGATGATCGTGCGCCGCTACGAGCTGTATCCTCACGGCGAGTTCAAAGAGAAATGGTCCGCCATCCAGGCCAGCGGCGGCAGCGACATCGGCGCAGTGCGCGATGGTCAAAGCGAGGCACTTTCGCCCGAAGAAAGCATGAAGCGCATCCAGCTCGATGGGCCGTATGAGGTGCAGCTCGTCGCAGCCGAACCTCTCGTGCTCGATCCTGTCGAGGCCACTTGGGATGAAAAAGGCCGGATGTTCGTCGCCGACATGCGCGACTACCCGCTCGGCCCGCCAAACCCCGGCGATCCCTGGCTCTCCCGCATCCAGTTCCTCACCGATGAAGACGGCGATGGCCGCATGGACAAGGCCGTGACCTTTGCCGACCACATGGACAACGTGCAAGGCCTCCTGCCCTACGACGGCGGCCTCATCGCCACCACGCGCAGCCAGATTCTCTTCCTCAAAGACACCGACGGCGACAACAAGGCCGACCTCATCAAGCCCCTCATCCGCGGCTTCAATCCGAAACACAGCCAGCTCCAAGTCAGCGCCCCGCGCTGGGGTCCCGATGGCTGCGTGCATTTCAACAACGGCCTTGATGCGAGGGAGATTTATCCCGCCGATGCGCCCACCAAGGTCGTCGGCATCCCCGGCTCCAATTTCAAATGGAACCCCAAGACCGGCGAGATCACACCCACCGGCGGCAAAGGCCAATACGGCGGCGCGTTCGACGACTACGGCCATCATTTCTACTGCTCGAACCGCAACCCGCTCATGTTCACCGTCATGCCTTACGAGGCCATGCTGCGGAATCCTCACGCTGGCATCACGCAGGTGCATGAGGACATCGCCACGCCCGGCGCGGACACCCGCGTCTATCCGCTGCAAATCACCCACACCACCGCCGATGCCCACGCCGGCACCAACACCGCGTGCAGCGGCCTCGGCGTCTATCGCGGCCACTTGATGCCCGAACTCAAAAACAACGTCTTCGTCCCCGATCCCACCGGCCAGCTCGTCACGCGCTACAAGATCGAACCGAACGGCGCTTCCTTGAAAGCCACACGTGTCGGCGATCGCACCGAATTCTTCCGCAGCAGCGACGAATGGAGCCGCCCCGTGAACTTCACCACCGGCCCCGACGGTGCGATCTACATCTGCGACATCTACCGCCGCTGGATCGACCACGCCCGCTTCTTCCCCGAGGAGTTCGTCAAAACCCACGACATGCGCCAAGGCGAAAACCATGGGCGTATTTGGCGTGTGGTGCCGAAGAAGGGCCAGTTGATCACCTCCTCCGCTTTGAAGGCAACCGGCATCGGAACGTATGCACCTTTCAAGGCGCAGCCCGAACAACCCGACCGCGCCCTCTTCCTCAAAATCCCAAGCATCACCGAAGCCAAAGAGCTCGCCGCCATCGTGACCAAACACGCCGACGATCCGTGGATGGCCAAGATGGTCGCCAGTGTCTCCAGCAAGCAAATGGGCCACGTGCTCAGCCAGCTTGGCGACAGCTTCTTCAGCACCTTCTCCGAAAATCGCAGCACCACCGTCCGCACCTTCGCCGCAGGCTCTCTCGCCGATGCCGAAGCCGATGATGTGAAAGCACTGCTCACGCTTCTCCAAAAACAACCCGGCCAACTCCTCTGGTGGAAGCCCGCCTTGCTCCAAGGCCTCGCCAAACTCCCCAAAGGCCACGAAGACGCCGCCCAAGAGATTGCCGCCCTGCAATCCAAGATCGACACCATCGTCGCCGACCCAACGGCCCCGCTCGATCAACGTCTCGCCGTGCTGCCGCTGCTGGCCTCGCGGAAATGGGCCGCCGTCGAGCCGGTGATGAAGAACCTGCTCACCAGCAACCAGCCCACCGAACTCACCACCGCTGCCGTCGCCTTGCTGAAGAAATTCAGCGCCACCAGCACCTCGCCGCTCATTTACGATCTGCTGCCCAAAGCCGGTCCCGCCTTGAAACGCGACCTCGTGACCATCCTCACCGCGAACGCCACCACGGCGCTCGAACTCTTCAAGCGCATGGAAAAAGGCGAGTTCCCTACCGCGTGGGTCGATGTCGAAAAACGCTGGGCCTACCAGCGAGGCAAAGGCGAAATGGCCGAACTCGCCAAGAAGCTCTTCGGCGAGGCCAACAGCAACCGCGCCGCCGTCGTCACCGCCTACCTCGACGCCGCCAAGAAGCCCGGCGATGCCAAAAAGGGCCAGCAAGTCTTCGCCACCATCTGCATCACCTGCCACAAGCACGGCACCATGGGCGTCGATGTCGGCCCGCCCCTCTCCGACGTCAAAGTGAAGCCCCCCGAAGGCCTCCTGAGCGACATCCTCGACCCCAACCGCATGTTCGAAGCCCGCTGGAGCGCCTACGCCATCGAGACGAAGGACGGCCGCACTCTCAGCGGCCTCATCCAAAACGAAACCAGCGACAATATCGTCCTCGCCATGATGGGCGGAGCCAAAGAAACGATCTCCCGCAGCGCCATCAAAGAAATGAAGTCCCTCGACCGCACCCTCATGCCCGACGGCCTCGAAGCCGCGATCAGCAAGGAGCAGATGAGCGATTTGATCGCGTTCTTGCTGGGGAAGTAAAACGAGTTTTCCAACTCGTGGATCGGAGCATAGGGGGGAAGGAGTTGGAAAACTCGTTCTACTTCATGCCTCGTCGTCTCCTCACCATCATCGCCCCCTTGCTTCTGGCCGTCTCCAGTGCTCCGGCGCAAACTCCCTCGCACGCGAACGTTCACTACGGCAAGCATGAGCGGCAGGTGCTGGATTTCTACCAGGCGAAGGCGGAGAAGCCCGCGCCGCTGCTGTTCTTTATCCACGGCGGTGGCTGGATGAACGGGGACAAGGCGAACCCCGACTTCCTGGCGAAGTGCCTGGAGTCGGGCATCTCGGTGGCTTCGATCAATTATCGGCTCCTGCCTGATGCCATCGCGGAGAAGATCGAGCCGCCGGTGAAGGCTTGTTTGGAGGATGCTGCCCGCGCATTGCAGTTCGTGCGCAGCAGGGCAGGGGAGTGGAAGATCGACAAGGCGCGTATCGGCGGCTGCGGAGGCTCGGCGGGCGGCTTCACCGCCCTCTGGCTCGCCTTTCATCCTGAGATGGCGGATGCCGTCAGCGCGGACCCTGTGTCCCGCGAGTCCACCCGTCTGTGCTGCATGCTCGGGTTCGTGCCGCAGACCTCGCTGGACCCGCAGCAGATGATGGCCTGGATCTCCAACAACGACTACGGCCACCATGCCTTCTCGCTGCCGAGCATGGCGGTCCTCCTGGAAAAGCGCGCGGAGTTGCTGCCCTGGATCGAGCGCTTCTCCCCCTATGCGCTGGCCTCGGCGGATGATCCGCCCGTCTATCTCTTTTACGACTCCGTGCCCGCGCTCGGGCAGCCCTACAAAGACCCGCCGCACTCGGCAAACTGGGGCGCTGGGCTCGTGGAGAAGCTGAAAAGCGTGGGCATCGAGCATGAGTTCAACTACACCGGGGCGAAGGACGTGAAGCACCCGGACATCTTCGGATTCCTGCTGGAGAAGTTGAAAGGGAAGTAGCATCATGCCCTGAGGGCCGACCCCCGATTTCCCCCCTTATCACCCCGCCCTTGCCAAACCGGCAAAGTCGCCTAGCCTGCGCGCCCTTTTTCCCCGGACGTGTGTGAGCAGTCCGGGCGAGATTCCCCCCTGAAACCCCCGACCTGTCTTTGATCATGACCATCAACGTCGAACACCAGCCCAACTGCCGCGCCGTCGCCCACATCCGGGTGCCGGGTGAAGAAGTCGCGAAGCAGCGCAAAAGCATCGTGGCCTACTACGCCCAGAACGTTCGCCTCCCCGGCTTCCGCCCTGGCAAAGTCCCTGCCGCCGCCGTCGAAAAGCGCCACGGCGCCGACATCCAGTCCGAACTCGAGCGTCAGCTCATCAGCGACGGTCTCCGCGAGGCCGTGAAGCGCGAGGGCCTCGATGTCCTCTCCGTCCTCGGCGTCAATGACCGCATCACGCACGACACGGACAAGAGCTTCTCCTTCAGCGCCGAGCTCAGCCTCACGCCGAAGTTTGAGCTGCCTGAATACAAAGGCATCCCCGTCAAACTCCCCCGCATCGAAGTCACGGATGCCGACATCGACCACGATCTGCTCCACCTGCGCGAGCGCTACGCCAGCTTTGAAGACGTGGATCGCGCCGCCGCCAATGGCGACTGCGTGGTGCTCGGTTACACCGGCAGCCTCGACGGCCAGCCGCTCTCCGAAGCCATGCCCGATGCGCCAAACCACCTCCACGGCATTGATGAGAATTGGTTCTTGCTCGACGACGAAGAAGACTTCCTCCCCGGCTTCTACGCGGGCCTTGTCGGCATCACGAAAGGTGAAGAGCGTACGCTGAACATTACCCTCCCCGAGGAGTTCCCCTTTGAGGCTCTGCGCGGCAAGGCCATCGCCCTCGCCACGAACTGCAAAGGCGTGAAGAACAAGGCCATCCCGGCCATCGACGCCGAGTTCATCAAGAAAATCGGCGGCGAAGACATGACCGAGGAAACCCTGCGTGGCGAAGTGAAGGAAGCCATCCGCCGCCGCCGCGAGCAGAACCGCGAGAACGACAAGGCCAACCAGGTCATCGGCCACATCGTCGAGAAGCTCGAGTTCGACCTCCCGCAGGAAGTCGTGAATCGCGAAGCCCAGCGCCGCACCAATGACATCGCCAACCGTGCCATGCAGCAGGGCGTGCCCCAGGACGTGCTGCTGAAGCAGCAGGACGAGATCCTCAGCAGCGCCACCCAGCAGGCGCGCAACAGCGTGAAGGTCAGCTTTATCCTCGGAGAGATCGCCAAGAAGGAAGGCATCATCGCCACCGATCAGCAGCTCATGATGGCTCTGGCCAACATCGCCGCGCGCCAGAAGGTGCCGGTGAAGAAGTTCATGCAGGAAGCCCAGAAGAACGGCATGGTCGATGGCGTCCGCGAGGACCTCATCCTCGAAAACGCCCTCCAGTTCCTGAAGGACAGCGCCCAGGTCGAAGAGACCGAACCCGAAGCCGAGCATTGCGACACGCACTCGCCGAAGGAGGCGTAAGCCGGGCGAGACAGATTCAAATGAGAAGAGGGACCATCGCTGGTCCCTCTTTTTTATTCTGAGTCCGCTTCCTAATTACGGAGCGGTGGTCGGCGGAGTGCTGGAACTCGTGGCAGGGGCGGAGCCGTCGTCTTTGAGGCTGTTGACCACGCGGTCGATGCCGGTCTTTGCGTACTCACTTGGTGGGTACATGTGACGAGCTTTCAGATACCAGCCGAGGGCGGAGCCGGACTGTTTCCGCTGCTCATGCTGTTTGGCTTTTTCGACAGCGCTGACGAACTCGCTGGCCTTCACGCTGAGTTCGGAGCGCATCTTGGTGACTTCAGGGTCTTCGGGAAAGCGGACATAGACACGCTCCACGGCCTCCCAGGCACCGAAGGCGTTGCCGGTCTTGCTCTGCTCTTCGGCCATCTTCACCACCATGGTGACTTCAGTAACGTCGGTGATGACTTTCTTGATCTGCTCCTGCCGCGCTGGGTCATTGATGGAGGCGGCGAGGTAGCGGCCCTGCTCATTGAAGATCTGGCGGTAGGCGCGCTGGCTGAGATGGCGATCCAGATCGAGCAAGGCTTGGGCCTGAACGTCGCTGTTTTGCCCGACCATCTCGGAAAGGCCACGCAGCTTCGGATTCGTGGGCCAGAGTTCGGCGGCTCCTTTCATCTCGGTGGCATAGGTGTTTTGGTCGCCTTTTAAAATGGCGGCCTTGGCGGCGGTGAGGCGCATGTCGGCCAGGGCGCGGGCGGTTTCGATGGCGGCTTGGGGCTTGGAAAAGTCGAAGTCCTTCGAGTTCTTGCGCATCTTCGTCACCATTTCCTCGGCGAGGGTGAAGTCCTTCATTTCGAGGGCGTTTACGAGCTGGTTTCCATCGCGGACGTAGTCGAGCACTTTGAGCTTTTCAGACATGGGCAGGCGGCGGACTCGGGGGAGATACTCGCCGATGGCAAAGGCCTCCATGAGGCGGTTGCTGGCGCTTTGATAATCCTGACGTAGGACGAGCTGCTCGAAGGCGACGATAGCTTCATCGACTCCGCGGATGGCCTCGGAGGCGAGGCTGTCGATGAGGCTGACGGTGGGTGGCACGCCGAGGCCGGCGGAGAAGGCCTTCTTCATGTCGGAGTTGTCATCGAGCTGGAGCACGCTGTCGCCGTCCTTGAACATGTGAGGGTAGAGTCGGCAGGCGATGAGGGCGTGCTCGAAGCGGCGCTGGAGGAACATTTGCAGGATGAGGGCCTGGAACTGCACCTTGCTGGTGACTTCAGAGAGGCCCATGGCGGTCTCGTTGAGCTTCTTGCGCGCCTCGATCTCGGCCATGTCCTTGATGTAGCCGGACACGCGCCCGACGGTGGCCGCCGTGGTTTGCTTTTGCGCATTGCCTGCCGCTCCACCGCCTTTGGCTCCGCCGCCGCTGCCGCTCTGGGGAGACATCTCGGCATTGGAAAGGGCGACTTCGTTGTTCCATTCGAGCTGCTTGCGGCGCTTGCCCATGGCCTCGTTGGCGGCGCGGAGATTATTCACCTTTCGTTGGGCCAGCCAGACATCATAGACGGCGTTCGCCATGGTATTGCAAAGACCGGCGTCGATGCGGAAAGCGCCTGCCTCAGGCAGCAGGGCGAAGGCGGCGGAGACATCGGGGCCGCCTTTGCGGGTGGGGGCGAGCAGGAGGACGATCTGGGCGATGATGTCACGGTAGGCCTGATCTTCGGCTCCGTTGGCCTCGGGGGTGGCGAGGTAGATCTCGAACTTCGAGCGGACGAGGCGGTTGTTGTTCACCTGCCACATCTTGCCATCCCAGGTGACCATTTCATTGCCGGTGTCGGCATGGGGCAGGACGCCGCCCATCGAGGAGTTGTTCTGGGACTGGTTGTTGTTATTGCCACCGCCGGAGGAGTTCGCATTCGATGCGGGAGCGGGCTGCGCGGGGCCGGGCGCTGGCAGAACCTGCGCTGAGGCGGTGGTGGTGAGCAGCGTGAGGCTGAGGAGGAGCTTCGTCGTGTTCATAAAGGATCAGGCTTTGAGGAGTTGCAGGACTTCGAGGACACCGTTTTCCAGGACGCGAACTTTGAAGACGTAGCGCTGGCCGCGCTGGATGTTGGCATCAAGCGTGGAGGGCACGAGCACCGGGACAAAGGTGCCTCCTTCGCTGACTTGGACGGAGAAGAGGCGGTCGCTGCCCTTCCAGGAGTCGAGGCGGTTGTCGATGGTGCCTTCGACTTTGTAGGTGTTGCCGGAGAGGGCGTTGGAGCTGTCGAGATACTCCTCCGTGCTGAGTGAAGAGAGGCCAGTCATGGGATCGGTGCCGCGATTCAGCAGGGACCAGCCTCCACTTATGAGGCCGACTAGAAGCGCCACGATGGCGATGAGATGAGCGGGCTTGATCCCGGATTGCGCACGACGTGCCATGATTATTTGGGGGGAATTTGAGCTGGAGTTTAGCGGGGCGCTGGATGCAGGGCAACAT
>JBIKIA010000131.1:0-10305 GCA_044361885.1 Prosthecobacter sp.
CGGTCTTCAGGATGTCATCGGTGCCCTCTTCCGCAAGATGCCCTATAGCCATCTCAAAGATGCGCACGTCGGTGAAGAGGAGTTCTACGCAGCTATCCCAAACTGGGTTGGCGGTGACGTAGTCCCTGCGGCAGCCTAATAATCTCCATCAAACAACACCAATCTTTAACCTGATACCACTATGGGCGGAGGAGGCGGCGGAGAAGGCGAACCGGAGTTCCAGATTGCTCCGATGATTGACGTGCTGTTGGTGTTGCTCATTTTCTTCATGAGCATCACCTCGGCGCAGGTGTTGCGTATTGACAAGGACATCAAACTCCCTGTCGCTGCCGACGCCAAAAAGAAGGAGGACAAGAACGCCATGTTCGAAGCCGCCATCAACATACGCTGGCTCTCGGGCAAGCAGGAATCCAAGATCAAACTCGATGACCGCGAACTCCCCAATGAGGAGATTGTGAGTACTCTCACCGAGCGCAAAAACAATAACCCGACCTATCGTGTCGTCATTCGTGGCGACCGTGACACGCCGGCCGTAGAGATCCAAAAAGTCATGGCTCTCATCGCCCAGTCCGGGATCGACGACATTTCATTCTCCGCCCTTAACCAGGACAACTAACTCGTATGGCTCACGCACACGGCTCAAAGCATCGCACCATCGAGACTGACCAGCTCAACATGGGCTTCCAGATCGCGCCTATGATCGACGTGGTCTTCGTCATCATGCTGTTCTTCATGGTCATGGCGGGTGCCGTCAAAGTGGAGCGCGAACTTAAGACGCAACTCCCCGGCATCGGCACGCCTGCCCTCAGCAATGAGGACACTCCGCCCGATGAAATCATCGTCACCGTCGAGGAGACAAACATCGTCACGCTCAACGAGGAGGAATTTGACACGCCTGAGAACAAATCTCTTCCCAACTTTACAGCCACCCTGATGCGCCTCAAACAGGAGGCTGACAGCCGCAACGCCAAGGTCATGGTCACTATCCAGGCTGAGGAACAGGCACGCTACGAGCGCGTCATTGATGTGCTTAACGCAATGGCGAAAGCCCGCATCGGCAACGTCACCTTCACCGTCGGTGGAGAGGAGTTCTGATTTGTAGGATAGACTTTCGAGTCTGTGATTCGGCCTGGAAGCTTCACTGCTTCCAGGCCTTTTCATTTCTGGGTGATCACCACTGGTGGCCCATCAAACTTGGGACGCGTTTGCAGCAGCGTCACATCCAGCACCGCCTGCACCCGCGCCAGATACTCCCGAAGATAGGTAGTGGGGGCGATGCTGCGTGAGACGTCGGCTGCATCGAATCCCACGGCATCCAGCCCATGCCGACGAGCCAGGAAGATGGCCCTCTCATTGTGGAAATGCTGGGAGACGATGATGAAACGCGACTGGCCGAAGATGCTCTGAGCACGCACTACTGAATCAAGGGTGCGGAAGCCAGCGTAGTCGCAATAGATCGCCGCCTCTGGTAAGCCTCGGGCGATGAGAGCCTCCTTCATGGCCGTGGGTTCATCGTAGTCGTGGCTGCCATTGTCGCCACTGACGATGAACGCTTTCACTTTACCTGCACGATGCAGCGCCACCGCTGCGGCGATGCGATGTTCGAAGAACAGATTCGGACTACCCACAACCTTGGGTGAGCAGCCAAGAACAAGCGCGACAGGCGTGGCCGACACGGCTTCCACCTTGTGATGGCAACGGCTGGAAGCGGAGTGCTTCACCCACGCATCGCAGCTCCAGATGGCGGCGGCGTTCAGCCAGAAGCCGATGACGAAGAGCAGCATTGCTTTTCTCCAGGTTAGCCAGCGCAAGATGAGAGACAGACGCATGTGCTGACGATACTGCTGCGCTTCGCCAAGACCGCAAGCACGCCCATCATGACCCGCCGTCACTTTATCACGACCACCGCCGCCTTTGCTGCTGCTCAATCCCAAGCAGCCACACCTCGGCTGAAGATCGGCCAGATCGGCACTAGCCATGCTCATGCGAGTGGAAAGATGGTGTCCTTGCGTGGACTGCCGGATCTCTGGGAGGTCATAGGCTTCGTGGAGGCTGATGAAGCCCGCCGCCATAGTGCCGCTGAAACGCCGACCTATCGTGGCCTGCCATCGCTGAGCGAGGCTGAACTGCTCGGCAATGCCGATGTGAAAGCTGTCGCCGTCGAGACCGACATCGCTGACTCCTGCGTCACGGCTTTGCGCTGCCTCCAGGCGGGTAAGCACATCCATCTCGACAAACCGGGCGCGCTTGGTCACGACGAATTCAAAGCCATGCGCCTAGTGGCCGAGCAGCGAGGTCTCACGGTGCAGATGGGCTACATGCTGCGCTACAACCCGACCTTTGAGCTGCTCTTCCGCACTGTCCGCGAAGGCTGGCTCGGTGAGATCACTGAGATCGATGCCGCGATGGGCAAACTCGCCGATCCAAGCACGCGTGGGAAACTTGGCGAACTGGAGGGCGGCGGCTTCTTCGAACTCGCCTGCCATGTCACCGATGCGGTCGTCACGCTGCTCGGCAAGCCCAAGGCCGTTCATGCCTTCTCAACACCGACAGGAGCCGATGGCGTGAAGGATAACCAGATGGCTGTGCTCGAATACACGAAGGCCACAGCCTCCATCCGCTGCAATCACACCGATCCCTTTGGCGGACCACGGCGCCGCTTCAATGTCACTGGCACCAGGGGCACTTTTGAAATCGTCCCGCTGGAGTCCGGCAAGGTGAACCTCTCACTCATCCAAGCCCAAGGCGGCTACAAGAAAGGCACACAATCCTTTGCGCTCGATGTGCCGAAGGACCGCTACATCGGCGAATTCACCGACCTCGCGAAGATCGTCCGTGGTGAAAAGAAACTCGATTGGGATGCAGCGCACGATATTGCCGTGCATGAGACGGTGCTGCGTGGAGCTGGCGTGTGGCGTTGACCTGTGAGCCGATCACCTTTATCAAAAACCACCATGTCCTTCCCATTCCGTTCCCCACGTGACACCGTCGGCGGCATCACCGTCTTTGGCCGCATCGTCGATAAAATCCGCTATCAGGCCCGCGAAGGTAAACTGCCCGATGGCTACCACCTCGACTTCATCCCCGGCAGTCGCACCTTTGATGATCGCATCTGCACCCTGCTCGGCGTCAGCTTCGCTGCGCTTACCGCCCGCGTGTTGGAAGGTGGCACGGATGAGGAAGTGCTCGAATGGTGCTTCCAAAACGGGCGCAAACCCGACGACGAGCACATCCGCCTCTTCAATGGCTTCATGCAAAAGCGCGGCTGGCGCGATGAAGCGACGGCGGGGCTGATCCAGCAACGCGCAGAAGCTGGGCTCGGTCATCGCGAGGACATCGTCACCTTCTTCGATCTCATGGATGTCGAGGAAGGCCGGATGCCGTGATCACTTTCGCAGTCGATCCCGCAGATACAGTGCGCAGCCGAGCGGCAGGCCGATGAGCCAAAGCAGCCTCGGCAAGACGGGCCGCAGGCTTTTCCACTGCTGCATGACACCTGCATGGCAGTGCAGGCTGAAGCGCGTGAACTGCACCGCCACGCGAAGCAGCTTTAGCGGGGCGGTGGTGACGTATCCGGCCTCTAGATTCAGCACCATGCCAAACATTCGCCGGTGCCCGTCCGCATTCTTCGCGGGATCAGAACGCCCATGCACGAGCGATGGCGCGTCCATCCAGTAGATGCGCAGTTGCTCGTTCACATGTCGCGTCTTGTAGCGCTGCGAGACCTGCGACCAGACATAGGACTCGGGGATGAAGTTGCCCTCGCAATCGTCAGGGAAAGGGAACTCACGCAGGACATCAAGCCGAAGAAAGCCCCACTTCTCCCCATGCACACGATGCACATACTCCAGTTCGGCGGCGGTGCAGTCGAGCGGATCAGACGGGAAGCGATTTCCCACCAGCCTTCCATCCTGATCCTGGCAAAGGCCCGTCACGCCGGAGAAATGAGCGCGCTCACTCTCGGGGATGCTTTGCCAGTGGAAATGCAGCCGCTCCAGCGCCTGCGGCATGCAGCCATCATCCGAGTCGAGTTTGAGGTAGAGCTGCCCCTGCGCGATTCCGAGGCAGTGATTGTGCACCCGATGTGCTCCGCCATGGGGGCGTGGCTCGTAGCGGATCGGCAGCAGTCCTTCCTCCTGCCAGCCGGCGATGAGCGCCGCCGTGCCATCCGTGCTGCCGTCATCCACGATCAGCCATTCAAAATCCCGAAACGTCTGCGCCTTCAGGCTCTCATAGCAGCGATGCAGCGTGTGAGCCCGGTTGTAAGTCGGGGTATAGACGGTGAAAAGCGGTGCGGACATGTGGCAGTTGCAGTTCAACGATATGCCACCTCGCCACTTTGTCTCAAGTGTTGTTCATGTTCACGGCATGGAACGCCTTGCCGCAGGCGGGAAAGCAGTCCACTGACTCTGCCGCCACTCCCCCCATGCGTTTCCTCGACAAACTTGAATCCCGATTTGGACGTTTTGCCATCCCCGGGCTGGTCCAGTTCATTGCTGGATTGCAACTGCTGACGTTCATCATCTTTACCCTGCTCCAGCCGGAGGGTAAAGCTGCCTACCTGGATTTCCTCATACTGGATACTGCGAGTGTGCTTCATGGGCAGGTCTGGCGATTGTTTACCTACATATTCATACCTGGGACTGATCATTTTCTGTGGGCCATCATCGGCACCATGTTTCTCATGTGGCTTGGGCGGGGGCTGGAGGCTGCTTGGGGGCCATTCAGGCTCACTCTTTATTTCGTCGGCGGGATGCTGGCAGTTGCTATGGGCTCCATGATCTTTGGCTACACGGCCACGGGCTTGTTCCTTTTCCAAAGCCTGCTGCTCGCCTTTGCGGTGATCTATCCCAATGAGGAGATTCTCATGTTTTTCATCATCCCCGTGAAGATTAAATGGATCGCCTGGCTTGATGTGGCGCTCACGGTGCTGCTCGTCATGGGGTCTCCTTCCGCCTTCTGGCCGGTGCTTTTTGCTCACCTCAATTTCGTCATCACCTTTGGTCCCGGCTTCATCAAGGATCGTCAGCACATGGCGAAGGTTGGGCAAAAGCGTGCTGCCTTCGAATCAGCCTCGAACTCGGGCGCGGCCTTTTTTCATCAATGCACCGTCTGCCAGAAAACCGAGATTGATGACCCTAAGCTCGATTTTCGCGTGAACGCCGAGGGCGATGAGATCTGCGCCGTCTGCCGGGCCAAAGTGCAGAACGCAGGCTAGAAGCACACTGCTCTTGCCATCGCGGCTGTTGGTGCCACCTTTCCCGCCCCCCACCAACCATGCGCTGCCCTAAGTGCGGAAGTTCCCAGGATAAAGTGATCGACTCACGCGAGGCGCGGGAAGGCCATGCCATCCGCCGCCGCCGTGAATGCATGAGGTGCAACTTCCGCTTCACCACCTACGAGATCGTCGAGCGCGAGGAACTCCGCGTCGTGAAGCGCAACGGCGCCCGCCAGAACTTTGACCGCGAGAAGCTCATGTCTGGCCTCCGCAAAGCCTGTGAAAAGCGCCCCGTGAAGATGGAGCAGCTCGAACAGTGCGCTGACGACATTGCCAACGAACTCGAAGAAGAAGGCTACCGCGAGATCCCCTCCACCGTCATCGGTGCTAAGGTCATGCGCAAGCTGGAGGCCATCGACCACGTCGCCTACGTCCGCTACGCCTCGGTTTACCGCCAGTTCGAGGACGTGGGCGAGTTCATCGACGAGATCAAATCCCTCGACCGCCGCCGTGCCATCGCCGACGAGCAGGAGGAGCTTTTCCCGTAACCTGCCATGTCTGAGAAAACCATCTTCCAGAAGATCATCGATCGCGAGATCCCCGTGCCCCTCGTCTATGAAGACGAACTGGTGGCCGCCTTCAACGACATCAATCCGCAGGCACCCATCCATGTCCTGATCGTGCCGAAAAAGCTCATCCCTCGTGTCGGTGAAGCCACGACGGACGATCAAGCCACGCTCGGCGCGCTCCTCCTCGCCGCAGGCAAGATCGCCGACAAACTCGGTATCAAAGACCGCAGCAAAGGCTTCCGGCTCGTTATCAATCACGGCAAAGATGCCGGGGAAACCGTGCCGCATTTGCACGTCCACCTCCTCGCCGGGCGTGACCTCGCCTGGCCTCCCGGCTGAGTTTTTCACCAGCGGGCGAAACTTTCCCCGCCTCCGCCGGTTATAAGTCCTCGTCATGGAATCGCTCACGCCCAACGACCCGCTTTGGAACCTGCTTGGTAAAATCAAGCCGGTCGAGCCGCGCCCCAATTTCGTCCAGAACGTCGTTCGTGCTGCTCGTCAAACCCCGCAGGAGCATGGTTGGCTCGCTTCGCTGAAAGCCTGGTGGCAGGAGCGCGAACTAGGTCATGCTCCGCTCGCCTGGGCTGCCGCCGCCGTCATCGCTCTCGCTGGTATTTCCCTCACACTCGCGCCTCAAGCCGATGTTCAGATGGCTGCTCAGCCTGCCGCGACGCAAGATGCTGTCCTCAGCGAAGCCGACTTCCTCGTTCCTGAATTCGAGACCGAATGGAAGAACCTCGAAACCATGGGTGACCTCCTCGCCGTGCAGGACACCTCCCAGCTCACGGATCGCGAGATCCACATGTTGCTTTATTGAGCGGGAGAATCTCTCCTCCAGTGGCGTTTTAATCCGCCATCATGCTCGCTGATTCACCGACCAAGGTCCGTCACAAGATCCTCGCCACCGCGACCATGGTGGCCTTTTTGATGTATCTGGACCGCATCTGTCTGGCGAACATCATCGGCTCGGACTCGTTTCAAAAGAACATCCAGCTCGGCACCGGTGAATCGGACTGGGTCAAGCTCGCCTTCTTCTGGGCCTATGCGCTCTTTCAGGTGCCCGCAGGCTGGCTCAGTGATCGCTTCGGCGCGCGCGTGCTCATCACCCTCTACATCGCTGCGTGGTCGCTCTTCACCGCAGCCACCAGCTTTGCCACCGGCTTTGCCACACTCTTCATCGCACGTCTGCTCTGCGGACTTGCCGAAGCTGGCTACTACCCGGCCAGCAGCAGCCTGCTCACTCGCTGGGCACACATCGAGGGCAGGGGATTTGCCAGCAGTGTCATCTCCTGGGGTGGTCGTGTCGGTGGCGCTGTCGCACCTGGATTAACTGCGTATGTGATTCTCGAAGCCGGGGACTGGCGCTGGGCTGGCTGGCTTTATGGCGCCACGGGCATCTTTGTGGCACTCGCCTTTTGGCGAGTCTTCCGTGAGCATCCGCGCCAGCATCCAGGCTGCAATGAAGGCGAGATCGCCTTGCTGGCTCATGGTCGCGGTGACTTCCAACCTTCGAAGGATCCGCCCAAACGCTTCCCTCTTCGAGCTGCTTGGCGCAGCAGCAATCTGTGGATGGCCAATGGTGTGCAGTTCTTCACCAACATCGGTTGGGCCTTCCTCGTGCTGTCGCTGTCCGACTACCTCAAAAAAGCGATGCACCTCGATGATCAGATGGCGGGCTGGATCACCACGGCCGCACTTTCCATCGGTATTCTCGCCCTGCCACTCGGCGGTGCTTTAACGGATGCAATCACGCGTCGTCACGGCAAACGACTTGGTCGCATGTTGCCCATGTCGATCACTAAATTCGCCGCCGCTGCCTGCTATCCCATTGCGCTTTGGACTGATTCCCCCTGGGGCATGGCCATCGCGTTTGGACTCGTGGCCTTCTTTGCTGACATCGGCCTGCCAGCCATGTGGACCACGATGCAGGACATCAGCGGCAAACATCAAGCCCAGCTTTTCGGCTGGGGTAATATGTGGGGGAATATCAACCACGATTATCACGAAGGCGTCTGGCTCTGTGCCATCGCCTTCGTGATCGCTGGACTCTTTGCTCTGGGCGTTAATGCCGAGAAGTCTGTCGTTGAAGAGGTCGCCTCCTGATTTGCCCTACTTGCCCATCAGCATGAAGATGCCTGTGACGATGGCCAGGATGGGGACGAGGATGCCGAGTGAGCCAAGGCTAATGTCAAAGGCACCAATAATGCCAACGACGAGGAGATAGACGGCCAGGAGGAAGCGGCTGATGTTGCCTTGGAAGCTGATGATTTTCATGGGTGGATTGGGTGTGTGGATTGAATTCAAACATACTTTCCGCCTGCTGCCAGCATGATGATGCCGCCAACGAGAGCGATGCCGCCAACGATGGGCGGCAGGGGGATGGTGTGGGTCTCCTGGGTCGTCACTTTGAGAGGGCCGATGTCGATGGCGTCATCCGTGGTGGTGTAGGTGATGCCTTGATAAACAAAGGCGAGGATGCCGACAACGATGAGTGCGGCGGCGATGAGAGTACGCGGTTTCATGGGGGTGTTTTAAAAGGTCCAGTTGATGGAGACGGTGCCGAAGATTTGCGCCTCCTTCTGGCTGTCGAACTCCTTCGAGCGATAGACAAAGGCGTAGGCGATCTTGGTGTTCTTGATGTTCATCGCCACGCCGACACTTAGGTCGGCGACGAAGGGGTTGTGACCGACGGAGGGGCCGCTGCCGAAGGTGTTGCCATCCAGGAAGACATTGCGCCCCACCGCACGGCCATCGACTCGCGCAAAGGCGTACATGCCAAGATCAAACCAAGCACGATCTGCACTCATCATACCATCGACGGGAGTCGATGTCGTGGCTGCTGGGCCGATGACGCCAGTGCCGAAGTCATCAGGCAGATTTAGTCCAAAGCGAAGCTCAGCTCCGAGATTGGCATAGGTGCTGACATTGCCAATGACGGCGCCTGCGTGAGGCAGGAACTCCCAGTCGAGCCCGCTGCGTTTCGCGATCTTTGGCATGCGCCAGATGCGCTCGTAGGCGAGGTTCACGCCGAGTTCGTTGTGCAGTTGATTGTCCCAGCCGTTCGGGTGGTCGAGATCTCGCGCATCATGGACGAGGCGCTGCGCCTCTTGGGCATAGGACCAGGAGCCGACGACGCCGAAAGTCGGCTCGTCGGAGCCCTGGAGCAGATGGCCGTAGCTTCCACATGCGGATTATTAAAAGAAGCGATCCTGAAGCATCATGATGAAAAGAAGGACCATCTTTTAAAGATCGAAGGTGTCTTTGCTGAACTCGGGGAGAGAGCCACCCGCAAAACCAGTGAAGCCACCATTGCACTCCTTTACGAGAGCCATGAAGTCACTTCGACGTTCGGCGGCTTTCCCGTCATCAATGCGGCACTGATCGCCTCCTTGCAGAAGATCGAGCATTACGAAATCGCCTCCTACGGTTGTCTGCGTGACTGGGCCGCTGTGCTCGGACTCCCGGCTGTGGCAGACACACTGCAAAAAATCCTCGATCAGGACAAGGCAACCAACCGCGCACTGACAGAGTTGGCGCGCACGCGCAGCAATCGCGAGGCGCTCAATGAAGAGGCCATCAGGGAGGTTTTATCCACCACTAAACTATGAAAACAAACATCGGACTCTGGATTGATCAAAGGAAGGCAGTGATCGTGCTCGGCTCCGGCGACAACGCCGACATGCAGATTATCCATTCACACGCCGACAAGCAGCCTGGCCGCATCGACCACAAGCGTTCACTGGCCCCGTTTGAGGCCCAGTTGGTGGAGGCGGATGATGTCACTCAAAGGAAGTTCACCCACGAGATGGACCACTATTTTGACAGTATCCTTGCCCTCATCAGCGGATGTCACAGCCTGCTGATCTTTGGTCCTGGCGAAACCAAGGGCCACCTGGGCAAGCATCTTGAAGCCAAGCTTCCCAAAACCTCCATCATTCAGGTCGAAGCCACAGATAAAATGACGGACCGGCAGATAGCGGCGCACGTCCGCGAGCACTTCCAAAACGCAGTCCCGGTCATCCTGTCAAAGTAGATTCATTCAAAACGGGGTGATCACCCCATGGCGAAATCGAACCACTCACGTCTAACATCAACCATACACCCACCTACATCATGAACATCCTCGTCATCCTTCTTATTCTTATTCTTCTCGGCGGCGGTGGCTACGGCTTCCGCTCTGGCAATCACTACCTCGGTGGTGGTGCCACTCTCCTCGTCATCATCCTCGTCGTGCTGCTCCTCATGGGGCGCATTTAAATTCTCATCATCCACCTTATGAAACTAGCACCCATCCTCTGCCTCTCTCTTCTCGCTGTCGTCTCCATGACCTCATGTGTCGTTCCCGGAGATCTCTCCTACGGTCCCGGCTACAGCTCAACCAGTGTCGGCTACCGCCAATACAACACGCTGCCTTCTGGTTATGTCGGCAACGCCTACCTGTATGGAGGCCGCTACTACTCGGGCGGACGCTATGAAAACGGGTCCTTCTACAATCAAGGCCGCTCCTACAACGACCGC
>JBIKIA010000628.1:0-3056 GCA_044361885.1 Prosthecobacter sp.
TCCTCGACATTCTTGGCGCTGTTGACGGTGACGGTCGGGATGATCTGGATCAGTCCACCGATCACGACCGCCACGAAGGTGAGCACGGTGAATGGCAGATAATTCTGGAGGAGCTTTTCATACCAAAAGGCCCAGGTTTTGCTCGTCTGCTGGAAGCGACGCACGGCCATAAAGCCGAAGATGATGGCACAGATCAGCGAAGCGATGTCCGCACCTGGAGGCAGGAAGATCCAACCAAAGACGAGGAGCAATCCACCGACAGTATAGGTGAGCGGATCATTGATGAAGGTCTCCTTCATGCCCATGGTATCGACGGTGCCACGCTGAAGCACAGCGATCTCACGCACCTCGTTCGTTGGCGTGCCCGAGCGGATGGTTTTCCAAAGATTGATGCACATCACGATCCAGCCGACGAGGAACATGGCACCGCCGATGACACGCAAGCCCATGAGCGGACGGATGGCTTGAAGGGTATCGAGGAAGGTGTTTTTCAGCGCGAGACCATCCGCCGTGACCTGATTCAGCATGAGGCCCTGCATGATGCCGCTGATCCACATGGCGACGACATAAAGCAGGATGCCGAAGGTGCCGATCCAGAAGTGGAAGTTCGCCATGGGGACGGAATACAGCTTCGTATTCCAAAGGCGGGGTGCGAGCCAATAGAACATGCCAGCGGCCATGAAACCGTTCCAGCCGAGCGCACCGCTGTGAACGTGACCGATGGTCCAGTCCGAGTAGTGGGAGAGTGCATTGATGGCGCGGATCGAGAGAAGCGGCCCTTCAAAAGTGGACATGCCGTAGAAGGTCACTGCGGCGATGAAGAACTTGATCACAGGGTCCGTGCGGAGCTTGTCCCAAGCCCCACGCAGAGTGAGGAGACCATTGAGCATCCCGCCCCAGCTTGGAGCCCAGAGCATGAGACTGAAGAACATGCCGAGCATTTGCAGCCACTTTGGCAGTGCAGTGTTCAGCAGGTGATGCGGTCCCGCCCAGATGTAGAGGAAGACCAGGGACCAGAAGTGAACGATGGAGAGGCGATACGAATAGACCGGACGTTCTGCCGCTTTCGGCAGGAAGTAATACATGATGCCGAGAATCGGCGTCGTGAGGAAGAAGGCGACGGCGTTGTGACCATACCACCACTGGACCAGACCATCCTGCACACCGGCAAAGATGCCGTAGCTGTGCGTCCAGCTCGTGGGGATGGAGAGATGGTTGACGATGTAGAGCATCGCCACGGTGATGATGGTCGAGATGTAGAACCAAAGAGCCACGTAGAGGCTGGGCTCGTTGCGCTTGTGCAGCGTGAGGAAGAAATTGACGGCAAACACCACCCAGATGAGCGCCACAGCGATGTTGATCGGCCAGATGAGTTCGGCGTATTCTTTGCCGCGTGAGAGCCCGAGCGGCAGCGTGATCGCCGCAGCTACAATGATCGCCTGCCAACCCCAGAAGTGAATGGCGGAGAGGGTGTCATTGCCCATGCGGCATTTGCAAAGCCGCTGCGTGGAGTAATAGACGCCGGCGAACATCATGTTCCCCACGAAGGCGAAGATGGCGGCATTGGTATGCAGCGGACGGAGTCGGCCAAAGGTCAGCCATTCGGCCAAGTTGAGCTGATGGAAGTTCAACTGGCTGGCAATGATCACGCCGACGAGCATGGCGACGACGCCGAAGATGATCGAGGCCAGCATAAACTGGCGGACGACTTTGTCGTTGAACTCGATGGGGACTTTAGTGGCGGAGGTGCTGGTCATGGGAGTGGGAGGGAGTGGAAATGGCTGCGGGGATGTGGCCGGAATCGTCGAGAGGCAGGAGGGCCATCTGTTCGATGCTTCCGCGTCGCTTCTGCGAGCGCTCCGCCAGAAACAGCGCCGCAAAAAGGACGGCGAACATGAGGCTGACGAAGATGGTGACGGCGAAAACTTCCATTGGGCTTCATTCAAGCGCTGACTGACCGGCGCTTCTCGTCCTGCCTTGCCCATCAATGCACCGTTCTTGCGTGGCAAAACGCTCTTGAACGACAAGATCTGTGTCCCATCATGCCGGCATGACTCCAGCCTCCCCTCGAATCGAAGTCAGTATCGGCACCCAGCGCCTGCATTTGTATGACGGACAGCGCCTGGTGAAATCTTGGGATTGCTCGACTTCAAAGTTTGGCCTCGGGTCCATGGAAGGCAGCAACAAGACGCCGCTGGGCAGCTTCATCGTGAAGGAAAAGCACGGCGATGCGGCAGAATGCGGCACCATTTTCAAATCCCGCCAGCCCGTGGGCCAGTGGACACCAGGCATGGAGACGAAGTCAGACCTCGTGCTCACGCGCATCCTCTGGCTGCATGGCACGGAACCGAGCAATGCGAACACCTTTCAGCGCTACATTTACATCCACGGCACGAACAACGAAAACGGTATCGGCAGGCCGCTGAGCCACGGCTGTGTGCGTATGAGAAACCGCGAGGTCATCGAGCTTTTCGGTCTCGTGCCTGCGGGATCGCCAGTGTGGATTGGCGAGTGAGACGCAAGGACTCGCGGGTATTGGAGCGTATTTCATTTCGTGCCGCATTCCCCCCGACTCCTGCTCGCCAGCCTCCTCTTCCCTGCCCTGCTCCACGCTGATCCCAAACCCGCCATGCGCGTGCTGCGGGACCAGTGCGTGGGCTGTCACAAACCGGGCAAAGCCAAGGGGGGATTGCTGCTGACCACGCATGAAAAGATGATGAAGGGCGGCGACAATGGAGTGCCTGTGAAACCCGGCAAAGCAGCTGAAAGCCTGCTATTTCAGCTCTGCCTGAAGGATGGTGATCCGCACATGCCGCCGAAGAAGGATCTCGCCGCCGCTGAGATCGCTGCTTTGAAAACATGGATCGATGGCGGTGCTAAGTGGGATGCAACGATCTTCGATGAAGCCCCGAAGCCGAAGCCCGTGAAGCTCGCCGCCATGCCAGCGAGCTATCAGCCCGTGCTCGCGCTGGTGCTCTCACCGGATGAAAAGCGCCTCGCCATTGCACGGGCAAACTCGGTGGTGCTGGTGGATCTCTCTAAGCCGGAGCACCCCG
>JBIKIA010000629.1:0-3042 GCA_044361885.1 Prosthecobacter sp.
GGCATGTGAGCGGAGAGCTAAGAGCGGATGGCAGAGAGCTGAAAGGCTTACTTCCAGGAGGACTTGAAGTCGTCGAGGGCGGTCTTGATGTCGCCTTCGACGTTGTCGAGTTTCTTCTCGTTGGCGAGGGTATCCACGAGGCTGGACTTGCGCTCGGTGAGGTAGGTTTCAAGCTTGGCCTGGAATTCCTTCACACGGTCCACGGCGACGCTGTCGAAGTAACCCTTCTGCATGGCATACAGGGTGATGACCATGATCGGCAGGCTCTTCGGCTGATACTGCTGCTGCTTGAAGAGTTCGACGATGCGAGCACCGCGATCGAGCTTGGCTTTCGTGCCAGCGTCGAGGTCGGAACCGAACTGCGCGAAGGCAGCGAGTTCGCGGAACTGAGCGAGGTCGAGCTTCGTGGTGCCGGACACCTTCTTGATGGCCTTTGTCTGAGCGGCGGAACCCACGCGGGACACCGAAAGACCGACGGAAATGGCAGGGCGGATGCCCTGGTAGAAGAGATCGGTTTCGAGGAAGATCTGACCGTCGGTGATGGAGATCACGTTCGTCGGAATGTAGGCGGACACGTCGCCAGCCTGCGTTTCGATGATCGGCAGAGCGGTCATGGAACCACCACCGTAGTTTTCATTCACGCGGCAAGCACGCTCAAGGAGACGTGAGTGGAGATAGAAGACGTCACCTGGATAAGCTTCACGACCGGATGGGCGCTTCAAGATGAGGGACACCTGACGATAGGCTACAGCCTGCTTGGAAAGGTCATCGAAGACGATGAGGACGTCCTGACCCTGGTCCATGAACCACTCACCAATCGCGCAACCAGTGTAAGGAGCGAGGTATTGGTTCACGGCGCTGTCCGAAGCGGAAGCGTTGACGACGACGGTGTATTCCATCGCGCCGGCGTCTTCGAGGGTCTTCACCACACGAGCGACGTTGGACTGCTTCTGACCGACGGCGACGTAGATGCAATAGAGTGGCTTATGATCAGCCAACTTGCCCTGCTCGGCAGCTTTGTTCTGCTGGGCCTGGGAAATGATGGTGTCCACGGCGATGGTGGTCTTGCCGGTGGAGCGGTCACCGATGATCAACTCACGCTGACCACGACCGATTGGAATCATGGCGTCGATGCTCATGATGCCGGTCTGCACGGGGACGGACACGGATTTACGGGCGATGATGCCAGGGGCGATCTTTTCGACGGGATACTGGGCTTCACCTTTGATGTCGCCTTTGCCGTCAACGGCTTGACCGAGGGCGTTGACGACGCGGCCGAGGAGGCTCTTGCCGACAGGAACGGAAAGGAGGCGTCCAGTGGTTTTGACTTCGTCGCCAGCCTTGATGCTTTCGCCGGAACCGAGCAGAACGCAGCCGACTTCGGTTTCTTCGAGATTGAGCGCCAAGCCGTAGAGGCCGCCTGGGAACTCGATCATTTCATTGAGCATGACATCGCTCAAGCCTTCCACTTTGGCTGCGCCGTCACCGATCTCGCGGACAACGCCGACGTTGGACTTGGTGACCGCCGTTTTGAGTCCGGCGATTTGGGATTCGATCTCCTGGAGGATGTTGCTCATGGTAACTACTGGTTTTGGGAAAGGACTTTGGAACTCGGACGATTAGGAAAGGCTGGCTTTGAGGGCTTCGAGGCGGGCTTTGACTGAGCCATCCCAGACATCGGAACCGACCTTGACGCGGATGCCGCCGAGGAGCTCGGGGCTCACGAGGAACTCAAGGGTGAGTTCGCGGCCATACTTTTGGGAAAGGCTGGTCTTGAGATTGGCTTGGAGGTCAGCAGTCAGCGGTGTGGCGCTCTCGACGACGGCGCGCTGGCGGTCGATTTCCCCACGGACGAGGGAACTGAAGTTGTTCAGGATGCCCATGTAAGCGCGCGGCTTGGCAGTGGCGACTTTGGACACCACGGAGCGCACGCGCGAGTCATCCAGCTTGCCATTGACGAGGCAGGCTTTGAAAAGCTGGCGGGAACTGCGGCGGGCTTCCTTGCTGATTTTCATGACGTGAGGCGGGGCGACTGAAAGGGATTACAGAGAGACCTGGGCGGAGGTTTCCTGATTGATGCGGGTTTGGTCGTCGGTATTGAGGACCTTGCCAGTGACGCGGCTGGTGGCATCGGAGACCATGCGACCGAATTCGCGCTTGAGCTGGGCCATGAGTTGCTCGTGTTCGAGCGTGGCGGCTTCACGTGACTTGGCGATGATCTGGTTGGCTTCGTGAATGGCTTCCTGCTGACGCTTTTCAGCGAGGGACTTGGCGCTGTCACCAGCATCCTTGATCATGCGATTGGCGTCATCATTGGCTTTGTCGATGACAGACTTGGCGTTCTTCTCGGCTTCAGCGAGGTCTTTGGCGATTTTTTCGAGCTTCGCTTCACCATCGGCGATGCGCTGACGGCGCTGCTCAAGCATGGCGAGGATAGGACCGAAGGCGAACTTCTTTAGGATGGTGTACACCGCCACAAAGATGAGGACCTGGGCGATGAACTTCGGCCAAGCGAGGCCGAACTTTTGCACGATTTCGTCCACCTGACCGGCAGCGATGACCGGGACGATTTTGCTGAACATGGGGGAGAGAAGTTCCATAGACTGAAGGTGGACGAGAAGGAGTGCGAACTTGCGAAAGGGAAAGGAAAAAGTGCGGCGGCGGGCCACTCAGGGCGACCCGCCGCTCGCGGGAGACTTACTTGCTGACGAAGAAGGCGAGAATGCCGAGGCCTTCAGCGAGGGCCATGGCGATAATGCCGAGGGTCAGGATGTTACCGAAAGCTCCGGGATTGCGGCCGACGGCTTCCACGGCCTTGGAGCCGATAAGGCCCACGCCGATTGCAGCGCCAGCGCCACCGATGGCCTGGGTGATGTTACCGGCGATACCGGAGGATGCAGCAGCGGCAGCGCCTTCAGCGGCCATCGAGATGAGTTCCATTGTCATAGTAGTATTCGAGTTGGTGTTGTTGTTTCGACCACATCCACGCGTTGCGCATGGTCCTGCGGGCAAAGGGGTCAGAAATTAATGATGGTCGCCCTC
>JBIKIA010000132.1:0-10242 GCA_044361885.1 Prosthecobacter sp.
TGCCAGCACCCACGTTGTAAACCAGTGCACTGTTATTGATGATCGAGGATGATGTAGCGATATCGCCCGCATTGGTGCCGGCACCAATCATCAGCGTGCCTGCGCTGATGGTCGTAGTGCCCGTCCAGGCGCTGGTGACGGTGTTGGCTAGGGTAACGGTGCCAGTGCCGACCTTGGTAAGGTTATGGGCGGCCGCGCCGGAGAAGATGCCGGTGAAGGTGGTAAACGAGTTGCTGCCGTCGGTCGTCATGCTGGAGACGTTGTCGCCACCGACAGTCAAAGTCCGTGCTGTGCCCCCGGCTTCGATCGTTCCTCCGCCGAAGATCGTTCCCACGGTGTCATCACCGGCGGACATGTTCCAGACCGCGCCGGTGTTGATGAACACCGGAGTCGTGGGCAGGCGATCCGCCGCGGAATTTTTCAGGGTGCCTGTGTTGATGATGGTGGATCCGGTGTAAGTTGCCGCTGCGCCCAGCGTCAGAGTCCCGTCGCCCGACTTGACGAGGCTGCCCGCACCGGAAATCGCGCCGTTGAGCGTGAGTTCGGTCGCGGACTCGCTCACGCTGATCGCGCCATTGCCACCGACGAGGGAGTAGGTATGCGCCCCGGGCGTGGCCGCCGCGCCGCTGATGGCACCGGACGTTCCGGTGTATTGCAGGGTGGCGCCATTGCTAATGTTGACGGCGGTGGTGGAACCGTTACCGAGGCTGCCTGCACCTGCGGCAGTCACATTGCTAAATTTCAGGATTCCACCGCCGACATGCACGATGCCGGTGAAGGTGTTGGTGCCGGCAAGCACGAGCGTTCCGGGACCCGCTTTGGTGAGAACCAGCGCCGTAGCACCGTTGTTGGCGATTCCCGCGTTCACCGTGACGGCGTTCGTCGTGTTGTATTGTTGGAAAATCAAATCGGAGGCGGTGCCGCCAACCGTGGCCATAAGAACGCCGGTGCTGCCATTGATGTTCCAGGCAGCCGTTCCATCAATGAGAATGGCCCCCGGGGAATTTGCGTTCTGGCCCAGCTGCATGTTGAAGGTGCTTAAGTCCAAGGTCTGTGCCGAACCACTGGTGGAACTGAGCTTCAGGGACTGGCCGACGAAATTTGCCGTGGTCTGGGTCTGACTGCCGGTGAGTATGTAAGACGTGCTGGCACCTCCCCCGCCAATGACAGGAAGGGCGGTGACGGGCACATATGCAGTCACGACGTTGGCCGCGCTGTTGTTGTTTTGCACCCAGTTGAAGGTATTTGCGGTGCCATCGCTGAACACGAGACGATTGTTCAGGATGGTGTTCCTATAAGCGTTGCTTAGAAAGACTTTGGTATTCGTCGGAGCCGTGATCAGGAGCGTTCCACCAGCTGCGCCAGCCGAAAACGCCCCAAGTCGAAGCGTGGTCCCCGCTACATCGCCCGCAACCAGGGTGATTGCACCACCAGAACCGATCGTTACGCCGCCCAGGGTCTGGTCTGCGGCGAGCCCCGCCTTGCCGACCATCGTGAAGTTACCCCCCCCCGGTCAGCGTAAGCGGCGTGGCCGCCATCAGGCTGGTGAGAGTCGTGTTGGCAAAGTCGAGCTTGAGCGTGCCGCCACTGACGGTGGTCGCGCCAGTGTAGGTGCTGGCCAGCGTCGGGGCAAGAGTCAGCGTGCCAACGCCGATCTTGGTGATGGACATGTTTGCAGGGGTGCTGGGAACGAAGCGACCGGTGAAAGTCGTGCTGGTGTCATTGCGACCGATCTGGAGAATCGCGCTCGCCCCGGTGTTCACCACGTCGCCCGCACCGGCCAGGGAACCGATGATGGTGTTGGTGGTTGAGTAGTCCAGCGTCGCGCCACTTGCCACGGTCACCGCCGAACGGCCGGGAAGCGCAGCCGCGGTGGTGATGAGTTTCAGCGTGCCGCCATTGATCGTGGTGGCCCCCGCATAGGTATTGGCGAAGCTCAAGGTCGTCGTCCCCGTATCGTTCTTGATGAGGTTCCCGCCGGTGGCGATCGCAGCGGTGGAAACCGTGATGGCACCCGCCCCGTTGAACGTGATGTCCGATGACACGGACCGCAACCCACCTGAGAACGTCAGGCTTCCGAGCGTCGAAGCATTGGTGATGGCCAGCGTGTCATTGAACTGAAGGCCGGTGGAGATGAGGTCGTTTCCGTTCGCCCCGAGCGCCTTGTTGATCGCCGCCGATCCACTGGAGGCATCCATGATGAGATTTCCGCCCGCTGCTGGCGCCAAGGTGAAGGCATTCGTCGTGGTCGTATCGCCGATGTTCAGCGTGCCCGCCGTAAGGATGCCATTCAGCGTGACAGTGCGGGGTGCGGTGAGGACGTTGTTGAAATTGAGAATGTCCCCCGCCAGACCGATGCCATTCGGCGAGATGGCCCCAGCCCAGCTGCCCGCAACACTGGTAGTTCCGGTCACGTCTGTCCAAGTATAGGTCGATACGGCGGCTTGCGCGGGGAGGCTCAAGACAAACGCCAGCAGCACGGCGATGAAGCCTGCGAGCGGGGCGGCCGGGCACTGAAAAGCGCTGTTTAAACGAATCATTGATGGGTTGGCAGTGTTTATTGGAGAAGAGGAGTTGAGGTTTTGATGCAGTTGAGGTTTGTGGTGGAATATCTATGGGGAAATCGCCCAGATAGACCTTACTTCTTGACGACTGCGGCTGCCGGCCAGTTGTCAGTGCGGAACGGCGAGGCAGGCAGGCCTGCGCCGTTGGAGAGATTGCAGTCCGGGTTATCCAACCAGGCATAGCGCACGGCGACTGGCGAGAGCACCTCCGAGCTGCTGATGACGACTGTCTCGCCATCCATCTTGGCGGAAGCGGGTTTCCATTGCTGATCGGCACCGGCGATTTGGAAGCCCTTCAGCGGGCCGCCGTCCTGAGTCTTTAGACCGCCGTTGGTATGCTTGAAGGAGACGGTGATCGCGTTGCCGCTGACGGATGAGCCGGCGGGCAGCGGGCCGCTGATCGCGGGCACGTCCTTGCCGTAAACCGTGCCGAGAGCCCAAAGCGCGAGTCGGCGACCGGCTTCCTGTTTGTTGGCAGGGTGGATATTTTTGGCATCACCGATGTCGATGGTGACGGCCATGCCGGTCTTCGGCAGCTCCAGCGCCTGCAGCATCGCCTCGCGGACGCGCGGCCAGCCTTCGCCGGGAGCGGTAAAGTTAGGGAGCTGCACCCAGGCGAACGGAACCTCGTCGGCCCAGAGCGCGCGCCAGCTCGTGACGAGCCGGGAGAGTTGCTTGTGGTAAAGTTCGCCCGGTTGGCCTGTGTTGCTTTCGCCCTGATACCAGAGCATACCGCGTAAAGTGAAGGGGGCGAGGTTGAAGACCTTGCCGTTGTAGAGGCCGGAGGGGCCGCCCTTGCGCTTGATGTGAGCGATCATCCCTTCCGGAGTCCAGGGCTTATCTCTGCTCTGGGCTTTTCCGCTCTTGAAAGCGAGCTCCCAGGCGGCGAGTTTCGCCGGGTAGTCTGCTCTGAGCTTAGCCTCGATGCGACGGTAATTTTCCTCTTCAGTCAGCGGGGCTACTCCCTTCTGGGCGCCCGCCTTGGTTTCCGGATCCGAGGACTGAGTTTCGGCGGGAAGCCAGTTTTCGATGTGCGTGGCGTTGGCTGCGGAGCAGATCAGTCCGACAGGAACACCGACTTCAGTATGAATCTCACGACCGAAGAAATAGAGCACCGCAGAGAAGCGGCGCACGTTCTCCGGCGTGCATACCTGCCAGATGCCTTTACCTTCGGCCTGAGGTTTCGCGACGGTGACGGAAGCTTCGCCGTAGTATCGAATAAGCGGGAAGTTCGCGGCGGCCTTTTCCGCCTCGAAGTTTTTCGCTGATCCAACGTCCCACGCCATATTGGACTGGCCGGCGCCGAACCAGACCTCACCGACAAGCACGTCCTTAACTTCGACCTTGCGTCCTTCCTTGCCGGTGACGGTGAAGGTGCGCGAGTCGGCGGACGCTTTGAGCGCGTCCAGCTTGAGCGACCACTTGCCTTCGGTGCCCGCAATGGCGGTCTTGGTCTGTCCGCCGAAGGAGACGATCACGGATTCGCCCGCATCGGCCCAGCCCCAGACGGCGACGGGCTTCTCGCGTTGCAGGACCATGTGGTCCGAAAACGGCGAGCCGAGGCGGAGGTCTGCGGCATGCAGTGCGGCCGCCAGCAAGGTGAGGATAAGTGTGAGGGATATTTTCATGATGTTTGGTCTGCTGCCGAGGACGTGGAGGTTGTTCATTTTGCCGGCTGCGTGATTTTGGCCGGCGCAGAACCAATCCGCCGGGCTTGGATTGAAGCGCCGCCATTACGGGTGAACTTTTCGGTCGCCCCGACGTTCCCTTCGACGACCCAGTAGTTGATGTCGGCTGTGCCGAGATTTTTTGGGTCATCGATATTATATTCGGTCGCCTGCCATTCGTTCCTGTGGTCTGTCTGCCCCCGCTTCCCGCCCCCCTCGAAGGCAATCTCCATATCAAGTTGTTCAATGGCAAAACCATGCCTGCCCGTCACGGAAATGTTGTGCGTGCACCGCTGCGCACCCACGCGGCCAAAGCGCGAGGCATGGTGGGCTTGGGCGAATTCCAAACCGTTGACGACGCAGGCCAGATTGATGTTGTCCCCGTCTGTGTGTTCGTGGACCAAGATGCCGGTATGATATCCGGTCACGACGACATTCCGCAGAATCGTGAGAGCGGCGTTGTCGTTGGCTGGGGTGATCAGGCCGCTGGTGCCGTGGGTCGGCTTGGAGGCCTGCACGCTGTAGACGTCGGTGTTAATGAAGACGTTCTCGACCTTGCACTGCATCGCGTATTTCAGGTCGATCCCGCCGATGCCCGGGTTGTCATAGGTTCGCACATCGAGGTTGCGAAGGACCACGTAAACAGCGGAAAATCCTCCGTAGAGAGAGTTGGGCGCTTTATCGGCCGAGATAACTGCCTTGCCCGATTCAGCCAGGCTCTTGACGATAACGCCGTGATTCTGCAGGGGGAAATTCCCGATCGTTCCGAACACGGGTGTGGGTTCGCTTTCGCCGATGATTTCCACGGTAATCCAACTGGGACTGGGTTTGGATACTGGGGGAATGGTGATCCGGCCGCGGAACACGCCGTTTGGTATGGTCATGCGTCCGCCTCCGGCATCGACGAGAGCCTTGAGGCAGCGGGAAAACGCTTCGGTGTTGTCAGTGGCATCATCACCCACGGCGCCATAAGTGCGGACATCAAAACATGTCGCCGCTGGCCCCTCTGCACCATGGATTGTGGCCAGCGGGACCAGTGTCAGGGCGGTGAGGAGTAGGAGTGTGTGTTTCATGGTTGTTTGAATGAATGGGTTTCTCATGGGACAGGGCAGGGCCTCACGGCAGCGGCGCACGGCGAGCGAGCGTCAGGCGCACACCGTCCAGGTAGTGACCGTCAAAGGTTTCGCGGCGCTGGGCTTTGTTCGTGTGCGCCAGGGCGATGCGGATGAGAATGAAATCGGTGTTCGGAGGCAACCGAAGCTCGGCGTTGAGGCGCTGCCAGGTCGCGGGGTCGCGATCCACTTTCAAGCGGCTGTTGCGGGCCATCGCCAGGCAATCGATGAGCAATGTTTCTCCGATCCGCGTGGAGCCATTTATCGCGGTCTCCGCATCCAGAGCCTGAAGCGACACCGAGCACACAAAGACTTCCTCCGCCGGAAATGAGAACGCATTGAACGCCGCCGACAACTGCACCACCGCCCCGCCATCCGCGAACTCCCGCCGATAAGGCCGCAGGTCGATGAGTTGATGCACCTCCGAGATGTAACTCCCCTCCGGCTTCGCCTTCCCCTCAAAGTCCGCCCGCAAAAACCGCAGCATCTTCTTCCCACTCTCCGGCTTCACCCCCTGCTGCTCGCCCACGATCTCCGTGTAATCCCCGCTCCACTTCCCCGCCTCGATCGGCACCCCCGCCACCAACGGCGCAGGCCCCGATTCAAAGCTCTCCTGCAACAGCGTCATCGCTTTACTCAGCGAAGGAACGACATACCCAAACACCACCGACGTGCAGAACATCCCAAACACAATGCCCGCCGCCGCAGCGGCGAGCGGACGCCAGGAGAGCCAAGATCCGCTGCGACTTGTCTCTGACACCATCGGCGCAGAGAGCAGCTCGCGCGTCACTTCCGCAGAAGCCGCCTCGGCCTCCAGAGCGACATCCAGCTCGGTGTGGCGGAGGTAGAGGTCTGCTAGAGCGTCATCGGCTTTCAGCGCGGCTTCGAGTCGGCGCGTCTCTTCCTCAGACGTTTGTTCAGCTATGTAGCGCTGAATGAGATCGTTCCAGTCGGTGTTCATAGTGCTTCCTCCGTTGCCAGGGTGCGCTCCACGCAGTCCAGCAGGGCGAGCCGGATGCGGTGGAGCAGTTTGTAGAGTGACATCGGCGTCTGACCACGCCGTGCCGCGAGATCATCCATGCGTGTGCCTTTCGTGTAGGCGCTGAGCACCAGCTCTCGCTGCGCTGCCGGTAGCTTTTGCAGGCAACCTTCCAACACCTCGCGGCGCGTTATGATGCCCTGCTCATGAAGCACCGCCCTGTCCGCGAGGCGGTTCACCAGATCCTCATCAAAGACATGGCGGTCACGCTTCCTGTCGCGCAGCACCGCCAGCGCCTTGTTTCGTGCGATGCCTGATGCCCAGGCGCGGAAATCACGGTCCGGATCGAACTCCCCGAACTTCTGCCACAGCACGATGATCGTCTCCTGCAGCGCCTCTTTGGCATCCTCACGGGATGGCAGCATGGCCCTCAGTAAGGTGTGCAACGCCGCCTCATGCTCCGCAAAGAGGCGGAGGAACTGGTCATGGTGCTGGTCGTCGAGATTCGGCATGGGGGTGTATCTTCCTATTTCCAGGAACGGCGCTCATTTGCCGAAATAGTTTCAGAAAAAGAAAATGAGGATGTTCGGCTTGGGACAACCGAGACGCAGCTTTCGTGAGCTTGTGGAATGCAATCTGGGTTCGCCTGCGGCAATGTCCTCACCATGAATCCACGCTACATCGCCGAAACCAGCAAAACACCGACCCAGGCCGTGACCGATCTCGAAGCCTCGGTCAAACAGCACGGTTACGGCGTGCTCCACACTTACGACCTCAAACAAACCCTCGCGAGCAAGGGCTTCGACCTGCCGAACGCCTGCCACATCCTCGAAGTCTGCAATCCCAAGCAAGCCGCAGCCGTGCTTGCTGCTGACATGGGCATGAACATCGCCCTACCTTGTCGCATCTCCGTCTATCAAGACGGCGGCAAGACCTTGATCGGCATGGTTCGTCCCTCGGCGCTGCTCGCTTCACTGTCCGAGTCCGCCTAGCTGAAAACCATCGCTGAACAGGTGGAGAACGACACCATTGCCATCATCGAAGCGGCGAAGTGAACTACAAAGCCATGCTTTGGACCATCGTCATCATCGCCGCCGTCGTCGGCCTCTGGTATTGGTATGAAGGCGGCTGGGATCGCAGTCTCTTCAAAGCCGCGACGGGCTGCGTGTGCGAAAATCTGAACGCCGATCAGGCGAATGCCTGGCTGCGCGAGCACCCGGAGACGCAGGTGCTCGATGTGCGCTCCAAAGGAGAGTTTGACGGCGGTGCGCTGCCCAAGGCCGTGAACATCTCCATCGGCGATGACGCCTTTGATCGCAAACTGACCACGCTCGACAAGACAAAGCCAGTGCTCGTCTATTGCGCCGGGGGCTTCCGCAGTCGCAAAGCCGTCGTGAAACTCAAGGAACTCGGCTTTCAGAACATCCAGCATATCCACCGCGGCTACATGTCGTGGAAACCGGACACCAAACCATGAAACTCCTCCTCGCATCTCTTCTCGTTTTTTGCACGACCGCATTCGCCGCCGAGCCGGAGGTCATTCCGATTCAAGTACGGGAGAACCTGCACATTGTTTATCAAGTGACCGATGACGCGCAGCATGAAGGCGTGAACAAAGGATTGTTTTACGCCCGCAAGCTGATCAACACCTACCAGAAGCACGGCATCGCGGCGGAGCAGATGCATCTGCATCTCGTTTATCACGGCACAGGCATCGCGGCGGTGGTGAGTGACGAGGCGCGGAAGCGTCTCCGCACCGAGGAGGCCAATCCAAATGGCGAGATCCTCGCCGAACTGGTGAAGCGCGGCGTGCAGGTGGAGCTGTGTGAAAACACCATGCAGCAAAAAGGCGTGAAGCCCTCCGAGCTGTTGCCCGGCGTGAAACTCGTCGTCGGTGCTTTCCCGCGATTGATCGACCTGCAACTGCAAGGCTTCGCCTACATCAAGTTTGAGTGACCTTCTTCCCAACCATGAAACGTACCACCACTCTCCTCTGCCTTCTCGCCAGTCTCGCCCTCGCTCAAGACGCGAGCGTCAAACCGGGCATCAACGACAAATTCCTCGATCCGAAGCTCAACGTCGAGGAGTGGACGAAGAAGTTCGAAACGGAGAGCCGCGAGATCTTCCACCAGCGGGAGAAAATCGTCGCCGCAGCCGGTTTGAAGCCCGGCATGGTCATGGCGGACATCGGCGCGGGCACGGGGCTCTTCACGCTGCACTTTGCGCAGGCCGTCGGCGAAAACGGCAAGGTCTATGCCGTCGAGATCGCGAAGAATTTCCTGGAGCACATCAAGGCTCGTGCTTCCAAGGCCAGCGCCTCGAATGTGCAGACCATCCTCTGCACCGAGCGCAGCGTGGAGCTGCCGGAGGCCAGCATCGACCTCGCCTTTATTTGCGATGTGTATCACCACTTCGAGTTTCCCTCCGCCAGCCTCGCCACGCTGCACAAGGCGCTCAAGCCCGGCGGTGAACTAGTGCTGATCGACTTCAAACGCATCCCCGGCGAATCGAGCGACTTCATCATGGGCCACGTCCGCGCAGGTCAGGAGGTCTTCGAGGCCGAAGTCATCGCCGCTGGTTTTGAGAAGGTGGCTGAAGTGATGGATCTGTTGAAGGAGAACTATTTTGTGAAGTTCCGTCGGAAGTAAGGCTCAACTCTGCCGCATCCACGCCAACAGCCGTGCCGCAGGCTGGAAGCCGCTTGTTTGAGCGGTGACTTTGCCGTTGCGCATCAGCGCGAAGGCGGGGATGCCTTGGATGTGGAACTGACTGGCGATTTGCTGCTGCTCGTCGGTGTTCACTTTGATGAAAACGGCCTCGCCAGCGGCCTGGGCGGCGGCTTTGGCGAACTCGGGGGCCATCATCTGGCAGGGACCGCACCACGCGGCCCAGAAGTCGATGACGACGGGGAGCGGGTTTTGAGAGATGAGCGCGGCAAAGGCGGCGGGACTGGTCATTTCGACCGGTGCGGCGACCAAGGGCAGATCTGCCTTGCAGGTGCCGCAGCGGCCTTGCTGGCTGACTTTGGCGTAGGCGATGCGATTGGCGGTGCCGCAGGCAGGACAGGGCAGGATGATGCCGCGTTCGTCGGATTCGAGATGATGGCTCATGGATGGCAATATTGGAGGAGAGTTAAAACTTGCATATACGCATACGCTCATATAGCAGTTTAGCAAAGACAACCTTTCAACCACCATGAGCAAGCATTTACTGATCCTCGGCGGCGGCACCGCAGGCACCATGATGGCAAACCATCTGCGCCGTCGCCTACCCGCGTCTGAATGGCAGATGACGGTGGTGGACCGCTCGGACAAGCATCTCTACCAGCCGGGTTTTTTGTTTCTGCCCTTCGGCAAGTATGAGGAGAGCGACATCATCCGGCAGACACGCGATTTCATTCCGCGTGACGTCGAGTTCATCCAGGCGGAGGTGGATCAAATCACCCCCGAGAATCATGCGGTGTCACTGAAGGACGGGCGTGAGTTGAAATATGATCTTCTCATCGTCGCCACCGGCTGCCGCACGGCCCCGGAGGAGACCGCTGGCATGCTAGGACCGAAGTGGCGTGTGAACGTGCATGATTTCTACACGATGGATGGAGCGCGGGCGCTGCGTGACAAGCTGGCGGACTTCCAAGGCGGTCGCGTGGTGGTGCATATCAACGAAATGCCGATCAAATGCCCCGTGGCGCCGCTGGAGTTCACCTTCCTGGCAGACACGTTCTTCCGGGAGAAAGGCATCCGCGACAAGGTCACGCTGACGTATGTCACACCGCTGTCGGGAGCCTTCACGAAGCCGAAGGCGTCGAAGAAACTCGGGCATCTGCTTGGAGACAAAGGGATCGAGCTGGTCACCGACTTCGTGGCCGAGAAGGTCGATCAGGAGAACAACAAACTCGTCTGCTTCGATGGTCGCGAAGT
>JBIKIA010000631.1:0-3036 GCA_044361885.1 Prosthecobacter sp.
TCCTCAGCCTCAGTCCGGCCACGATCCCCATCACGGCTCGCGAGGACTACTTGATCCGTTCGGAGAAGGACCGGCTCGTCATCATTGGAAACTCGCCTCAGGCCGTGGAGCATGCCGTGTGGGGCCTGCTGCACCGCATCGGCTTCCGGCAGTTCTTCCCTGGCAAGACCTGGGAGATCGTGCCGCATCAGCCCACCCTGAGCATCGACATCGATGTCATCCAATCGCCCGACTACCACTCACGGCGAATTTGGGCTGGATTTGGTTATCTCAAAGAACGCGAGACGGACTACGAACAATGGAATCGCCGCAACCGCGCCACCTCGGGCATCACGCTGAGCACCGGTCATGCCTATGATGGCATCATGAAGCGCAACGAGGCAGAGTTTGAAAAGCACCCCGAATACCTTGCGCTCGTGGAGGGCAAGCGGCAGAAACCGAAGTTTTGCACTGCCAATGCTGATCTACGAAAACTCGTCATGGCAGATGCCCTGGCCCAGTTTGCACAAGACCCGACGCTCGACTCCATCTCCTGCGATCCGAGCGATGGCGGCGGCTGGTGTGAATGCAGGGAATGCGCGAAGATCGGCAGCGCGAGTGATCGCGCGCTGCTGCTGGCGAATGAAGTCGCTGAGGCGGTGAATGCGAAGCATCCGGGACGCTTCATCGGCATGTACGCCTACAACGAGCACTCGCCACCGCCGTCCATCGAGGGGCATCCGCAGGTCGTAATCAGCGTGGCTACCGGCTTCATCCGCGGCGGCTACACCATCGACCAGCTCATCTCCGGCTGGCAGGCCAAAACCAAGACGCTTGGCATCCGCGAATACTACAGCGTGAACACCTGGGACCGCGATCTGCCCGGCGCAGCACGCGGTGGAAACCTCGACTACCTGCGCACCACCATCCCGCACTTCCATCAGAGCGGTGCGCGCTTCATGTCGGCGGAATCGAGCGACAACTTCGGCCCCAACGGCCTCGGTTATTACCTCGCCACGCGCATGATGTGGAATGTGAGTGAAGCAAAGAACGTCGAAGCCCTCGTCGCCAACTTCCTCGACAAATCCTTTGGCCCCGCCAGCGCCCCAATGGCGAAGTTTTACACCCTGCTCGATGGCACGAGGCGTCAGGCCCTCAGCGATGACCTGCTCGGCAGAATGTATCGCCTGCTCGATGAAGCCCGCACTTTGAGCAGCGATGTCGCCATTCGTGCACGACTCGCTGATCTCACGCTCTACACCCGCTACGTGGAGCTGTATCACGACTACGCCTCCGCTCAGGGCAAAGAGCGACAGGCAGCCTTCGAGCAGCTCTTCCGCTTCATCTGGCGCATCCGCCACACCGGCATGGTGCATGTGAAGGCCCTGTGGCGTGATCTGCCGAATCGAGATAAATCCATCGCCCTGCCCTCCCTCGCCAAATACAGCGACCCCGATGCCACGAACCCGTGGAAGTCCAACGAAGCCTTCTCCGCCGATCACATCACAGCCTTCAACCGCGATGGCATCGCGAAGCGCAAGCTGCTGGATTTCACACCCGTCTCCTTCAGCACCAAACTCGTCCCAGCGACGGCCTTGAAGCTCCCCCAAGTGCCACGCGGCAATGCCGGCATCTACCTGCGCGGCGTGCGCGATTTCTGGACGTGGATCGATAAGGAGCCCGCCACGATCAAGCTCACCGGACAGGCAGGCATCATTTACCCAAACCGGGGAACCGCGAAGGTCGCACTCTTCCCGCTCGCCGAAGCGGAACTCAAATCCGTGGCCCACTTCGAGATCCCACCGGACAAAGCCGATCACGCCTTCGAACTGCCGACCAAGTTCCCCGGCCTGCACCGCATCGAAGTTAGCGATGCCACCCAAGGCACCCTGATCACTTGGCCGGATGGCATGCCCATGACCCTCATCAGCAGTCAGGAGCAACCCGCCAAACTCTTTGGACGCTGGCATCTCTATTTCTATGTACCGAAGGGCTCAAAAGTCATAGGTGGCTTCAGCGAAGGCGCAGGCTTCCTGCTCGATCCCTCCGGCAAAACCGTCCACACCTTCTACGACAAACCCGGCTACTTCAGCATCCCCGTGCCCGATGGCGAAGACGGCAAGCTCTGGAGCTTCAAGCACAGCGCCGGTAATCGCCACCTCATGACTGTGCCCCCATGTCTCGCACGGGATGCGACCGAACTCCTGCTGCCCGAAGAGGTCATCCTCAAAGACGCCACGCCATGAAATCAACGATCATCCAGCAGCCGCCACTCCGGCTCATCACCGTCAAAGCCAAGTCCTTCCCCGAAGGCATCCGCGCCGCATGGCAGGAGATAGAGACGAAGCGGAAGATCAAAGGCCGCAAAGCCTACGGCGTGATCCGCGAAGGCGAATACTTCGCCGGACTCGTCTCCGACGGCGACCTCGAAGAACGCGTCACCGGCTTGCCCGTGATCGAGGTCCCCGGCGGCGCGTATGCCCGCTACAAGCTCGAAGACTGGCAGAGCCGCGTCACGGAAATCGGTCCGCTCTTCGCCCAGATGGCCTCCGAGCGCGAAGTCGATCCCTCACGACCCGCGCTGGAGTTCTACCGCAGCTTCACCGAGCTGCATCTGCTGTTGCCGATGAAGTGATCAAGCTGCGCGAGGCTTGATCACGATGTCACCATTGTCATGGTGACCACGGATGATGCGGCGATGAATGTGCATCTCGGGGCGCACCATGCCGTGGGTGAGGGCGCACTTCACTTTCTGAACGGCAATACCTGACGACACCGTCCAGGCATCGCTCATCTGGAGTCCTTCACCTTGAAGATAAAGTGTGTGATCAAACTCTTCCACTTCATGCACCTCACCACCATGAATGTGCAAGGTGGGAAAGAAGACATGACCTGGGCGTGCCGTCGGAAAGGAGAACGCCATAGGATGCACGTTCTGAACACCCGCACGAAGCTTGAAGACAGCGAAGCCGAAGTCCTTGTAGCCGGGCAGCTTGTCCCACACATCTGCTGGCAGACGAAATCGTTCATCCAGGCGGTTAAGGTCGGCGATGCCAG
>JBIKIA010000630.1:0-3036 GCA_044361885.1 Prosthecobacter sp.
GCATTCGTGGCGGCTTGGAGTTTGATCTCCACTTCGCCGCCCTTTTCAGGCACGGCGACTTCAGCGGCACTGACTCCAGACGGCAGGTTGGCGACTCGGGCGATGAGCGGGCCTTTGAAGCTGTTGAGAAGCTTCACGGTGGCTTTCAGGCTCGCTGTTTTTCCTGCTTCGAGCGTGATGGGCTTGGCATCGGCGAGAGTGACTTCAAAGGCGGGTGTAGGGGCGGCGACATCGAGGACGTAGCCCTTTTCAGCACCGCCTTGATGAAACAAATCCTCCACGACGATGACATGCGCTCCATCGACGGCGGCGGTCCAGATGACCTGAGGATCGGGGCGCTGCTCGCTTTCGTCATCGGCACTGGTGATGAGTTTGCCGTCCGGGCCTTCGATCTTCAGCAGGGCATCGAAAGGAATGCCGAGACGCTTGGCAAAGACACGCGCCTGGAGCTTGTCGCCCTTCTTCATGGTGATGGCGAAACGGTCCACGTCGCTCTTGTCGGTGATGCGTCCGCCGATGGCACCGGCCTGGATCGGCGTAGCTTGCTCCTTGGTGTTGTTCGGTTCTTTTTCGATGCTCGCAGGCTTCGCCGTGACGAGTACTTGGATCGGCAAAACGGCTCCCGGAGGTGTCACGAAGGCGAGTTCGCCATCACGACGCGGGTCTTTGGCTTCAAAGGTATGCTTCGACTTCTTCGGGTCGAGGTTATGGCCGACGAGTTCGACTTCGCTCTTGCCCGTTGTCGCGACGGCGGCGGGGAAGATCTGCGTTACGGCAGCACTCGCGCTTAGATGGAGGCGATAAACCATGGTGGCACTGCCGGTGAAGCGCACATCCGCAGCAGGCGGATGCGGGAAGCCGGCGAGCTGGACGATGTATCGCCCTGCCTTCGGTGCTTTGAAGCTCAGCACGGGATCGAGATTGCGTGAATCGCTGGCGGTGTGCAGCCGCACGCCTGCCTCATCCATGACATGCGCGAGCATGTCCACGCCGGAGCCGAGCGAGTAAGCCTCGACCATGCCAACGAGTGTTTGCCCGGCTTCGAGCTTCACGGCGTAGCCATCCACGTCGCCACTCTTATCAAGGCGGGCATTGAGGCAGACGGGCAACTTTTCGATGACCTGAGGTTTGGCGACTTCATCGTTCGGCTCGACTTCCGCGAGTTCGGGCAGGCTGCCGACACTGAACCAGCGCGGCTCGGAGGCTCCGTCAGCATTCGCGCAATGCGCGAGATGCATTCCGAGTGGTGCATCAGCGGCGAGGGTGACCTGCCACTCACGCTTTTTGCCATTAGGCACGAAGTGAATGCCAGCAACTGAGGTCCACAGTCGAGCATCGGCTTCCAGCTTGCCGCTGGCGCTCATGACGAAGCTGGAACCAGCCTGTCCACCTGCGGGGAAGAGGGCCTCCAGCTTCGGCACCTCGGCGTGAAGCAGCGAGGCACCGAGACAGAGGGCGAAGGTCAGTCGCGTGCTCACGCAAACAACTCTTTGATGGGCTTGCCACCGTTCACGAGCTGCACGGGGCGACCTGTGTTCGTGTGCAGCACCTGATGCGGATCGATGCCCAGCTTCGTGTAAAGCGAGACGGCGAAGTCCTCGGGGGAGTAGATGTTTTCGGCGGCGTAGTAGCCCTTGGGGTCCGTGGCACCGACGATCTGTCCGCCGGGGATGCCCGCACCAGCCATGAGCACGCTCATCGCGCCCGGCCAGTGGTCACGACCTGCGTCTTTGTTCACCTTCGGTGTGCGGCCAAATTCGCCGAGGCAGATGACGAGCGTGTTATCGAGCATCCCGCGCTGGCTGAGATCGGTGATCAGGCCGTTCATGCCTTGGTCGAGCTTGGCGGCTTTGCCATCTTTGAAGGTCTTGAAGATGCCGCGATGGTCATCCCAGCCGCCCCAATAAACGACGCTGAAGCTGACGCCAACTTCGGCGAGGCGACGAGCAAGCAGCAGACGCTGACCAAAGTCATGTTCGCCATAGAGTTTGCGGGTGGCTTCGGGCTCTTTGCTCACATCGAAGGCTGCCTGTGCGACAGGCGAGGTCACGAGGTCGAGCGCCTGGCCGTAAAACTGATCAAAACCGACGGTGGGGTCTTCTGCCGCCTTGTCCGTGATGCGTTTCAGGCTGTCCAAAGACTCGCGCAGTTGATTGCGATGCATCGCGCGGCCTTCGCTGATGTCTTGCGGAATGGCGACATCGCGGACGCGGAAGGATTTGCCGCTCGGATCACCGCCGATGACGAAGGGTGCATGTTGAGCGCCGAGGAAGTTCGGACCACCGGAGCGCGAGACATTCGGCAGACTCATGTAGGCGGGCAACCCGCCGCGAATACCGCGTGACTGCGAAACCATGGAGCCAAACGAAGGATGGAAGCTGACGAAGGCACCGCAACCAACCGGCACCGGCGTCGGTGCGCCAGTCATCATGTAATGATTCCCGCCGCCGTGATTCGGGTCCTTGTGGCAGATGGAGCGGATGACACTGAACTTGTCGAAGCTCTTGGCCAGCAGTGGCATCGTCTCGCAAAAGTGCGTGCCGGGAACGCAGGTGGGGATGGATTTGAACTCCCCGCGAATGTCCTGCGGAGCGGTGGGCTTCGGGTCAAAGGTCTCGTAGTGCGAAGGGCCGCCATCCAGCCAGACGAGGATGCAGTTCACGTTGTTCGGACTCGCGAGACCGCGAGCCTGAGCGGCCTGCGCACGCAGGCTCATGAGCTGGGACATGCCGAGTCCGCCAATGGCGCCGAAGCCAGTTTGGAGGAAATCACGGCGCGCCATGCCGGCGCAGTTGGTGTGAATGGGGGAAGTCACGCGGCAAATTACGGGAGGCGAACGGCAAGTCTTGCCGCTCAAGACATCAATGATTAAACACAAACTCCGCCGAGTTGATCAGCGCCCAGGCGAGATCTTCGGCGGCGGTTTGGCGGGTGGAGCCGGGGGTGTTGAAGAAGCGCAGGGAGGTCTGAAGCTCGGCGGCGTTTGGCAGGCGGTTGTAGGTGGCGAGGTAGATCTCGTTCACGAGCTTGGGCTCG
>JBIKIA010000633.1:0-3030 GCA_044361885.1 Prosthecobacter sp.
TTTCCTGAACATTTTGATCATTTCCACCCGATCCTACTGCCAACTTGGTATTGACCACAGTAACATGACTTGTGGGTTCGCCGAAATGGGAGGCCAGCCGCCATGGGTCACCCAAGTTATGGAAAAAATCGCGCTGATGAGAAGCAGTTGCCCAGATGAACTGTGGCGAGAGTGAAAATCATCGCCCTCTCAGTAGCCGACTAAAAGCGCTCACCTGCCTACGAAAGCAAACCAAGGCTTGCAATGCTTCCAGAAATTTGAAACATGGGCCTTTCATTTGCTGTGATCGGGTTCTCTGGAGAGCGTTACATCACCAGCCAGCCTATCCCACTCCTCATCCCTGAACCATGACAGAACTGATTTCCAAAGGCGGACCGCTCGTGTGGCTCCTCATGGCTTGCATGGGGTTTGCTGTGGCGATCTTCTTGGAGCGACTGGCCTACTTCCATCGCGCGAGCATGAATGTGGGCGAGTTCCTGGCCGGGCTCGCTGCCCTGATCCGGCGGCGGAATTTCGCCGAGGCGCTGCAGGAATGCGTGGCCACTAGGGTGCCTGCCGGACGCGTTATTCACGCTGCTCTGCTCCGCCACCATGCGCCTCGTGACCAGTTGAAGGAGATCGTTCAGGAGGCCGGCCAGCTCGAAGTTCCCCGTCTGGAGCGCTATCTTGCCATCCTCAATGCCATCGCCCATGCGGGGCCGCTCATCGGTCTGCTCGGCACGGTGATTGGCCTGCTGGACAGCTTCACCAATCTGTCCTCCGCCAACGGCATCACCACGCCCGCCGAAGTGGCGCGTGGCGTTTACCAAAGTCTCGTCACCTCCGCACTCGGACTCGTGGTGGCCATCCCGGCCTATCTTTTTTACGCCTTCCTCAGCGCTCGTGCCCAGTCCATCATGCACGATCTGGAACGTGCCGGAGTGGAGATCGTGAACTTGATCGAGGATGCGAAATCTGCGGATAACATCGTCGAGTTCCGCCAGCCCGCCGAAGAGGTGCCTGCCCGCAGTCGCACGCGGAAATCGCATTCATGATCCCAGCCTTGTTCGTGTCATGAAACTCGTGAGCCATCTGCCAAAGCAGAGCCCCTGGCTGTATATCACGCCATTGCTGAATGCGATTCTGCTGCTGCTCGTGTACTTCCTTTTCAGCAGCGGCTTCGTCGTCCAGTCCGGCATCACGGTGGAAAAACCCCGTTCGAGCAGCCGCCTCACCGGCTTTGACCGTGCCCACATCATCACCATCGCCGGCGGGCAGGATGCCCCGATGTACTTCGACGGCCAGCGCATGACTTTGGAGGAACTCCGCAGCAGCCTTGAGCAGCGCCGAGATGGCGAGCGCCGCATCCTCCTCCATGCTGACCGCTACGCGACGACTGGACGATTTACGGAGGTCAGCAGCCTCGCCATGGGTCTGGGCTATGAAGTGGCTCTCTCCACCAATCCCAGCCAGCAGCCCGCTGCGACGAAATGAAAAAAGCGACGCCCCACGAGTCCGCGCTGATCTTTGACTGGAAGCGTCGGGAGCGCACCGCCCCTTGGCTGCTATCTTTTTTACTGATCACGCTCTTTGGCATCGCCTCACTCTTCGTCCTCTTCCGCATTGTCACCCCCGGCGCGCCGAAGCTCACCGCTCGCCCTCAGCAGATGATCGTGCTGAATCCCGACGTGCCTGCCGAGCGCGCCCTCATCCATCTAGCCATGGATCGCAGTTTCACCCTGCTGCCTTCGGAAACTCCCGGCATTCACGATGTGCCCGCCGCCGCCAGATTGCCCGGTTTTAAAACCACCGCCTTTGAGATGAAACTGAAAGCCGCCAACAGCACCCTTACTGCACGTGAGCGCCCAGGCCTTCTGGATCAGAACTTCCTCGACGCCCTGCCGCCTCTGCCTCCGACCAAACCCACCGAACTCAAACCCGCTCCACAGGCCACGCTCCAAGCGCGCATCGAAGGTCCAGCGAAGCGCGCGCTGATTTCAGACGGCGTGCTGCGGGACATCTCACTCGTCGATCCTGGCAAAGCACGCTTCCGCGTCGCCATCGGCCGCCTAGGGCAGGTCCTGCTCGCCGTGCCGCTCTCCGCCTCCGAAGACCCTGCGGTCATGGTCCAGCTTCATGCCGCGATGACCCAGCTTCACTTCCAGCCCGACCCCGCCCAGCAGCAAGAGATGGACTGGGCTGAGATTGGCTTTGCCTGGGTAAAGGAGGTCACTCCATGATCCGTATCCAGCTCAGCGGCCTCATCGTCACCGTGATGCTCCTCGGTGTGTGCCTCGTCTGCGGCCTTTGGATGTGGACGCTATGGCGCGAGCGCCGGCGTGAAGTCACCCGCCGCCGCATCGCCATCCAATGCCGAATCTGCAATTGCAATTACGCCCTGCCAAAAAAGAATTCCCAGGTTTCGCTTTGCCCCTCCTGCGGCAGTAAAAATCAGCGTGGAGCCCTGGACCCGATTTGAGCCACCTCCGATGTGCTGCTTGCATCACCGCCGGGCCGCTTCACTCTGAACTCTCGCCGCACCTCAGCGGCCCCTTTTGTCCCCATGTCCAAGCACACCTACAAACAAGCCGGCGTCGATATTCATGAAGCAGCCTCCTTCGTCGATGACATCGGCGCGCTGGTGAAAGCCACGCAGAAAAAGCGTAAGCTCGCCAACGCGTTCGGCCTCTTTGCCGCCGGTTACGACCTCAGCAAATACAAGCAGCCCGTCATCTTCACCGGTTGCGATGGCGTGGGCACAAAGCTCGAACTCCTGCTCAAATACGACCTCCTCGAAAACGCGGGCAAAGACCTCGTCGCCATGAACGTCAACGACGTTCTCACCTGCGGTGCAGATCCCATCATGTTCCTCGATTACGTCGGCGTGAACCAGATCAAGAAGCGCCAGCTCACCCGCATCATTGCCGGCATGTCCGAGTATCTCCAGGCCTGCAACTGCATCCTCGCCGGCGGTGAGACCGCCGAGATGCCCGGAGCCGTCCTCGATGGCATGGTCGAGCTCTCCGGCTTCGCCATCGGTGCCGCTGAGAA
>JBIKIA010000632.1:0-3030 GCA_044361885.1 Prosthecobacter sp.
GACCTGTTGCTGGTAGGCGGCCCACTGTTGCTGGCGCATGGCGGCGACCTGCTGTGCGGTCTGGGCGCTGGCGACAGAAGCGACGATCAGAAGAGCGCTGATGATCGTGATGCGGAGGGCGGTGGCGATGTTTTTCATGGCAGTGATTTCGTTTGCTATGGTATTTATAGCATAAATTAGACTCACTGCAATTTCTAAATCATAATTTTGTCTATTTTCTGTAATTTGAGAGTCTTTTACAGTTTTCCGCAATCAAAGAAGCTAACATAGCGGACGTTTATAAATCAATTAATCCCTTGGTTGTCAGCGCCTTATGACCCGTTTATCACGCCCTTTATTATCTTTTCCATAAAATCCATCTTTGATATAAGGAGCACTCATGAAGCCGCACTTCTCAATTTTGAGATCCATTGGCACCCTGATAAGTTTCTCTCGAAGACTTCTTGACGCCCACATTCTCAAAATTCACAGACTCCTCCCCACAGTCCAAATCAGGTCGATTACCCAGCATGCTCATGCTTCATGACCGAGCGTCCAGGGCTAGATGAGGCAACTGCTCGACCCGAAACCAGACTTCAAGCTTACCCCGGCGGAATGTCCTGCCTTGCCTGAGAACGCTCAGAGGCTACTCTCGCGGCTCTCATGCCTCCCGCTGTGAACGACGACCTGAAAAACATCCCCCGACACATCGCCATCATCATGGATGGCAATGGCCGATGGGCGAAAGAACGCGGCCTGCCTAGAACGGAAGGACATCGAAATGGTGCGGACACGGTCCGGCGAGTCACCGAAGCCTGCGGTGAACTGGGTGTCGAGTTCCTCACCTTGTATGCCTTTTCCTCGGAAAACTGGAAGCGCCCGAAGCGCGAAGTCGAGGCGCTGATGAAGCTGTTGGAGGCTTTTCTGCGAACGAAAACGCCTGAAATGATCGAGCAAAACGTCCGCCTCCAGGCCATTGGCCGACTTCATGATCTGCCCCAATCCTGTCAGCAGCAGCTTCACCGCAGCATCGAGCAGACCTCGCAGAACACCGGCCTTACCCTGATCCTCGCACTCAGTTACGGAGGAAGGGAAGAGATCGTCGATGGCGTGAAGAGCCTGCTGGAGAGCATCGAGCGCGGTCATCTCGACAAAGGCATGATCGATACCGAGGTCTTCTCAAAGCATCTCTACACCCGCTACTACCCCGACCCCGATCTACTAATCCGGACCAGTGGCGAGATGCGCCTCTCGAATTTCCTGCTCTGGCAGCTCAGCTACACCGAATTCTACATCACCGACACACTCTGGCCCGACTTCGGTAAAGCCGATCTCGTCAATGCCATCGCCTCCTATGCCAAGCGGCATCGCCGATTCGGCACTGTATAAATGCATCGCGATGAAAGCCCTCTGCCTGACCCGAAATGAGCACTTCGAGTTCATCGAACTACCCGAAGCTGCCGCACCAGGGAGCGGCGAGGCCTTGGTCGCCATTCGTTCCATTGGCATCTGCGGCACGGACATCAGCGGATATCTGGGAAAGATGCCCTTCATCGAGTTTCCGCGCATTCTTGGGCATGAGCTAGGGGTCGAAATCCTCGCTGTCGGCGAGGGTGTGACGAATGTGCAGCCAGGCGACCGCTGCTCCGTCGAGCCCTACCTGAACTGCGGTTCCTGCCATGCCTGCCAGCAGGACAAAACGAACTGCTGCGAGTCTCTCCGCGTGCTCGGCGTACATACGGATGGTGCAATGCGCGAGCGCATGATCCTACCCGCGCACAAACTCCATCCTGCCAATGCGCTCAGCTTTGAGCAGCTCGCACTTGTGGAGACGCTGGCCATCGGCTGCCATGCCGTCAATCGGGCCGCCATCCGTTCGGACGATGACGTGCTCATCATCGGTGCTGGTCCCATCGGCCTCACTGTTCTCGAGTTTGCCCGCCTCACTGGCGCACCCATCACTGTGCTGGAACTGAATGAGACTCGCTGCGCCTTTGTGCGGGAGAACTACCCCGGCGTCACTGTCGTCGAAAGCCTGCCAGACGAACCCTGCGCACAGGTTGTCTTCGATGCGACGGGACATCCGGTCTCCATGGCCCGTGCGCTGAAACTAGCACGCTTCACAGGCCGCATCATCTACGTTGGAATCACCAAAGAGCCCGTACTGCTCGACGACCCTCTTTTTCATCGGCGAGAACTGACCCTTCTTGCCAGCCGAAACGCCGTCGGTTCCGACTTCCCACGCATCCTCAGCCTAATCACCAGTGGCCAGATCGACACACGCACTTGGATAACCCACCGCTGCACTTTGGATGAACTACCAGCATACATGCCTGTGTGGGTAATGCCCGGCAGTGGTTTGGTGAAAGGCGTCGTCAGCATTGGCTAACCCTCGCAAAGCAGCTTTTCATGCCAGCCTGAAGTTGGATACTTCATCCTTGATCACGTCCCAGGCCTGGTCGCAGGGATTAAGTTCAGGACTGTAGGGTGGCAGCGACACGATACGCACGCGGACTGACAGGCGCTCGCGGCGGCCATTGCAAACTGGCAGCGTTCAATCGCTGCCATCCCACCTCGCTCATCTGTTCCGGCTAAAGCCGGGACTCCGTGCACAGAGACTCAAGCGGGTTCGGACTTCGCCGTATCGAGTTCACCTGACTCCGATTCTGAGATCTCCGCCACCTCATCTCCATCTGACTCGGATTCATCCGCTTCTTCGGTGATATCGTCAGGCTCTGCATCGCCGGACTCCTCAGTTTCAGCGACCTCTTCGGCCACGTCCTCTTCCACTTCGCATTCGGGCGCGAGCACTTCGGGCTCAGTTTCTGCGGCTGGCTCTTCAGCCTTCGGAGTCTCAGAAGCTGGCTCGTCTTTCACGAGCTTTCCATCGGGCGTGAATTTCATGCCGATGGATTTGGCGGCATCGGCTGCAGGGCCGCCGAAACCGAGGAGCATGGCCACTTCGTCCTGTAGCTGCGCGAGTTCATCGAGCCGGAGATCGGGATCGCGGACGATGAAGACTTCACCGGTCTTTTTGTTCTCGTAGAAGAG
>JBIKIA010000634.1:0-3029 GCA_044361885.1 Prosthecobacter sp.
ATGGGGGCGCGCGACCATCGGTTGTCGTAGTGACGAACGTCCTCTGGCGTTGCCTCACGCAGCCGGTTTCCGTCGAAGTTTTCAACAAAGTCGCTGCCCCCAATGTAAACCTTAAAGTTTGGCCGCGGGATACGTGATCGATCAGGCTCTATGTTGCCGATAATCTTCCACATTCCGTGGTAAATCCGCGCGTCCATTGAAGCTCCTACGAGCGCAATCCCGTCGGCAACAATCTCATTGAGCGAAACCTCTTGGTTCCGATCATACGCTGTTCCGAATACGACGATGTAGATGGGAAACGAAGAATGATTCTTCAGAACGACTTGCCCATATCCCAGCCTCCGGTCGTCGATCGGAATGCTAAAGACGTCTCCACGCTTTGCTCTCGGTTTAGCCATATTTTTTCGCCGAACGTTGTTTAGTCACACTAAATTGTGGGCGAATCAGATTCGCCCACAGTTTTTTGTGGAGTGGTTGGTGCTACTTGTGGTATTTCGAAAGTGAGAAAGGAATTCATTTTTCGCTGATGAGCACCCATTCAGCGGAAACGCTGCCAGAGGTCAAGTTCTGGACAAGGCGAGTGGTGGAGGCGGATTGGATGAGGAGCCTTTGGCAACGGAGGATGGCAAGACGACAACGCCAAGTTGCAGCGTCACAACACCAAGTTGCCCGACGACAACGCTAGGTTTCAGGGCGTCAGTAGGACGTGCCGGTGATCTCGTTGGAGAAGGTGTTGATGTGCTCGATGACGTGATCGGCGTCTTCCTGGCTGATGCCGATGTCCTTCAGCGTCTCCACCAGGTGCCCGACGAAGTGGGCGAAGTGCTCCCGCTTCACGCCGCGTCCATGATGCGCATGGGCCAGGGATTTGCCGGAGTAGGCGATGGGACCGCCGAGCGCCATGGCGAAGAATTCCTTCTGCATCTTGCGCAGCCGATCCAGCGGGGCGTCATGGAAAAACGGAGCTAGCAGGGGGTCGGCGAGCACGCGGACGTAGAAAGCTTCGATCAATTCATCCACAGCGGCAGCACCGCCGATACGCTCGTACAAGGAAGGGGAGTCAATGGAGCTCATGCCGCCTAGAGTAGCGGCTCTCGTGCCATCGTCGCGCTCAGCAGCGCCAATCCCTGCGCGCGGATTGTGCAGCGCTGAAGCAGGTTTGTGCCGGAATCAGCGCGTCTTTTTCTGACTGGGAACCCGCAGGCTTTCGCCTGGAATTCCCCACGCTCATCAGCTGTAGGAGGACTCCACGCGGGCGGCCACGTCTTTGTAGCCGTAGTCCGCGTTGTAGATCTCCTTGAGAGCTTCGAGGCTGTTCACCTTGTCGCCCATCTTCTCACAGACCTGCGCCAGTTCGTAGAGCACTTCCTTCTTGGTGTTGTCCATGATGGTGAGCTCCTTGTTGGCTTCCATGAAGGCGCTCTTGGAGAGATCGTTCATGTTCTTGCGCTCGAAGCAGCGGCCCAGCAGAAGCATGGCCTTGATGCGGATGTGCGGGTTGCCCTTGGCCTGCTGAAGCTCGGGGATGGCCTCGGTGTACATGCCGGCGTTGAAGTAAGCCTGGCCGAGATCGAAGCGGATGCCTTTGTCGGTCGGGTTGCGGTCCACACGCGCTTTGGCATCGGTGATGAGGGCGGCGGCGCGCTGTTGCTTGATGGCGACGAGGTTCTGGCGCTGCTCTTCGGCTTCGGGGGCGTCGGGATAGGCGGCGACCCAGGCCTCGATGGCGGCGATCTGCGCGTCCTGGGCCTTGTCACGCATGATCTCCGTGCGGCGCTGCAGGGAGACATCGCCAGGGTTCAGGGTGAGGGCGTATTCGAAAAAGGAGAGCGCATTCGGCAGGTCATCGAGCTCTTCATAAAGCTGGGCGATGGCCTTGACGTGGTTGATGTTGCTCTGGTCCTCGTTGTACTTCGCGGAGAAGCGGGTGAGCAGCTCCTCGGTCTGTTCCTTCGTGCGGCCCTGGCGGTTCAGCAGCTCGATCTCGTTCTGCTCGTCGGCGTTTTTGACGGAACTTTTGAAGTCACCACCCCAGCCCTGACGCAGGATGGAGGAGCGGGCGGCGGAGTCTTTGGCCCCCTTGATGGCATGCATGTCACGCGGGTCCACCTTCACGATGGCGGCATAGACTTCGGAGGCTTTCTCCGGCTGCTCATAGGTGATGTAGTGCAGCGCGAGCTGATGCATCAGCTTCGTGTTGTTTGGCTGCCCCATGCGAATGGTCTCCAGGGCAAATGAGGCCAGTTCGGGGAACTGCGCTTTGACGGCCAGTTCATAGAGGTGCTTGTTGCCGCTCTCACTGAAGGGATCCTTCTGAAATACCTTCTCTTCGAGGTCGGCGATGGCTTCCCAGGGATCTTTCTTGCTGCTGCTAAACATGCCACCACCGAGTCTGAACTTCTTGCCACTGCCGCAGATCTCACCTTCGGCACGGCGGAGGATTTTTCGCCCATCCAGAAATCCCGGCACATCCTTCACGATGGGGAGGAGCATGTTCACGGCATACTCCCAGTTTTTCTGTTCGATGGCGATGAGACCTCTTTTCCAGAGGTTCTGCTGCTTGGCGTCGAGTTCGGCTTCGGTAACGATCATGGTCGGATGGGGGGGTGAGAAAAAGGGAACTTACTTCGGAGAGGAGCCGGTCAACAGGGAGGTCAGCGCGTGCCATTCTTCCCGCACTCCCTGAGTGAAACCGTCCGGGCTGAACCCATGCTCAAAGAGCACCATCCAGACGAAAGTGGCGACGGCGAAGGCGAGGAACCAGAGGATTTTAGAAAGAAGGCGCATTTTTTGTGGCCGGGAAAAGATGTTACTACAAACAAAAGGGCCGCAGCGTCCAGCACGGAGTTTTTTAAACTGCGAACATTTTCCCCCACCGCCCCCGCTGGAAGTTCCACTTTCCAGCCCTTCCGGCACCGCCTCCCCGCCTCAAAACGACGTCCCGAGGCCTCCCAAGCCAGGGGCGTGATACCCCATCTCCCCGTCTCTGATGGGGAGGGTGGAGAGGCGGGAGCGGGCTACTTCTTCTT
>JBIKIA010000636.1:0-3028 GCA_044361885.1 Prosthecobacter sp.
CATGTTTTCCATCAGCAGCTTCGGATCGCGCTCGCGGTAGAAATTGGTCTCGGGATTTTCAATCCAGGTGCCTTTCGCGGCGATGAGCCGATGGATGACTTCGTTCATCGGCGTCTCGTTTTCGATTTGGCGATGCAGCCAGGCGGTGTAGCGCACGGTGGCTTTTTGATGCGAAGCGGAGGCGGAGACGATGCTGCGGGCCTGGAGCCGCTCGCCCCATTTCATGGTCCAGAGGTCGGTGAACTCGGGCCGCGCGAGCAGGCTGTCCACGAGCTGCGCGCGTTTGTCGCTGCGCGTGTCGTTTTGGAACTGCGCGTATTCCGCGAGGGTGGGCAGCAGGCCGATGGTGTCGATGAAAACACGGCGCACGAAGTCGTCGTCGCTGCACACGTCGGCGGGTGTCATGCGGAGCTTCGAGAGGCGGGCATAGACGGCTTCGTCGATGAAGTTCCAACCCTTTGTGAGCGCGGCGGGCGGCTCCTGGCCGGGCACGACATCCACGCGGACGCCGCTGATGAAGGCGGGCAGGCGCACGGAGATGAAGACCTCGCCGCGTCGATGACTGGTGACGACGCCCTCACGCGTGACGCTGGCGATGGAGTCGTCGGAGCTTTCCAAAATGCTGAGGCGCGTGACATCGCGCTGCGAGCCATCGGTGAAGCTTCCCATGACCACGAGTCGATGACTCTGCCCGGCGGCATCGAGCGTGAGGTCCGCGGGATACACGCTCACGCTGCTGAGGTGCGCCTCGTCGGCGGGGCCTTTCGGTGCGCCAGCGGCAATCCAGTCGCGCAGCAGGGCGAAGTTCGCATCGTCAGGCGTGAGCTTTTTCCCACCGCCATGCGGCACCGTGCCCGCGCTTTTTTTCAGCAGCAGACTGTCCTCCGGAAGCGCGACATTGACGCGGCGATTCACAAACTCGCGCGTGAGCCGGAAGTGGTCCGCATCCGGGTCATAGCCGAAGAGCGAGAGACGAAAGCCATCCTTGCCCCGCGTCGCACCGTGGCACGAACCGGCGCTGCAACCGTAGCGCATGAGCACGGGCACGACTTCATTTTGAAACGAGGGCGCAGCGGCCTCCGCGCCGCGCACGACCTTCACATCCGCCGTGGCGCTGAGCCCCGCGTGCTTTACCACGAGTCGCGTGCTGCCCGAAGCCAACGGCGTGAGCGTGCCCGACTGCCAGCGGGCGAGGCTGGCGTTTTCCAAAGTCACCTTCGCCTCTGCGGTGACATCGCTGGTCAGCCCGCGCGCATCGGTGAGCGTGACGACTACACGCTGGCTGGTGGCAAGCGGATGAATGTCGATGCGCTCGGGAAAGATGCGCAGCGATGCTGCATGGGCGGCGTGCGACAGCGCGAGTGCGCTGAGCAAGGCGAGTGAGCGACTGATGAGAGCGTGGGCTGTCATGATGGTGAAAAAAGTCAGGGCTTCGCGCGAACGCGGAATCAGGTTCACACTGTCTCCAGTCCCGCGAGGGTCTCCTTGTTGCTGGTGCCGAACTTGTCCACTTCGGCACCCATTTGCCGGGCGATTTGCACCCAGAGATTGCAGAGGGGTGGCGGGGACGTGGGGTCGTGGGCTATGTGCTGGCCGTGTTTGAAGCCGCCGCCAGCGACGAGGATGGGGAGGTTGGTGGCATCGTGGCTGGAGGCGTTGCCCATGCCGGCTCCGACGACTGCGATGGTGTTGTCGATGAGGCGGGTGCCGCTTTCATCGGGCTTTTTCAGTCTGCCGAGGAACTTGCCGCACTCGCTCATGATGTCGCGCTCGAGGAGGGTGAGTTTGTTGATCTTGCCGCTGTCCTGACCGTGATGACTGAGGTCGTGATAGGCGAAACTTTCTCCCGGTTTCGATGGGGTCTTGGTGGTGCCGATGTAGTAGATGGTGGCGAGGCGCGTGAGGTCGGCTTGAAAGGCGAGCTGGGCGAGCTGGAGGTTGAGACCAAACGAGAGGGTTTGCTCGCCGGGCGCAGGGTCTTTCAAGGGGGCGATGCCGGGATTGGGTTTTGGCCGGCGCGCATAGTCTTCGGCGGTGACCATGCGCTGTTCCAGCTCGCGCACGCTGGTGAAGTATTGGTCGAGTTTTTCCCGGTCCGCCGCGCCGAGATCTCGCTGCATGGCCCGGGCTTCTGCTCCGACACGGTCGAGGATGCTGCGGCCTTGCCGGACGCGCTCCACTTCGGTCTGAACTTCGGCGGGAGTGCCATTGATGAAAAGTTTCGCAAACATTCGCGTCACGCTGGACTCCGCCGGAATGGCAACGCCGCTGCGTGAGTAGCTGAAGCTCGTGCCGTTGCCCTGCGCCATGGCGATGGATGCAAAGCGGGTCTGTGAGCCGATTTTCTCGGCGATCAATTGATCCAGCGAGATGCCGTTGCGAAAGCTGGGTGAGCCGGGATGGGGAGTGCCGGTGAGGAAGGATCTGTCTGACGCATGACCATCGCGCACCTCGGGATGATTGAGGCCGGAGATGACGGTGAAGTCGTCGCGATGCTCCTTGATGAGATCCAAGTAGGGCGATGGCGTGTAGGCCGCGCCCGCTTCTTTCGGGAAGAAGTTCGGTGCATGAAAGCTGAAATAGTTCAGCACGCAGACAAATCGTTTTGGCTGCACGGGCGTGGCGGCAAATGCGGACTGCATCGACTCGAGCCAAGGCAGGGCGAGGGCGATGCCGCCTTGCTTCAGCAGTGCGCGGCGGGAGAGGTGTCTTTGCGTAATGAAGTTCATCGTTGGTCTATTTGTGAATGAATACACGGCTCTGGATCACCTCATGCAGGAGTGTGCGCAGGCCGTAGTCGCTGGACGCGGCGCGCTGCACGATGGCGTCCACCACTTCGCGGTCGGCGAACTGAACTCGGGCACCGGTCAGGTAGGTGATGAGTTTCTCCGTCATGCAGTGGGCGATTTGTTCGGGATGGGCGAGGAGCAGTTGCTTGAAGGCGTCCACGTCCTGGAACTCGCGTCCATCGGCGAGCTTGTAGCTCGGATCGACTTTCGGGCCGTCAATGTAGTGGCGGACATCAGAG
>JBIKIA010000635.1:0-3028 GCA_044361885.1 Prosthecobacter sp.
CACGAGCGTCCAAACATCTCATGCTTTGTGCCTCGCATCCGGCAGAGTTTTATGCCATCTCTCCCCTTCGTCCATGTCACACCAACCCATCACCCCGACTAGCTTTCGTCTCGTTTTGGCGGGCATGTTGATGCTTGGCATGAGTGATACCATTCGAGCCCAAGGGCTCACTCCCCTCTCCACTGCGCGCTCAGATTTTCTCAGACTCGTCCTCAGTGACTCGCAAATTCTCAGCGATCAGTATGAACGCGCTCTCGCCAAGCTCGAATCCGAACTGGCTGCAGGTGCCGACTATGAGGAGGCCTTGCTCGTCCAGCAGCGCCGTGAGGAACTGAAGTCCATCTACGGGCAGATCAGCGCCAGCAGTGCCCCAAACATGCCCCTCCTGCCTTCACGAGCACGTCTCAGCGGCAGTGCGGAGGCGAGAGGCGAGATACTCACCGGTTGGCGTGGTTCCAGCAGCATGGCCGAGTGGACTACTGTGCGTTTGTCACCGGGCAGCTATTTCCTGGAGTTGGATGCAAACATAGCCGGACTTCCCGCCGCTGCAGGCAGCACTATTCCCGAGAGATTCACACCTCAGGACAAAGCCTCCTTTGTTTTTTATGAAGTCTCCCTGCTGCCCGGCGCACAGGAAAATCGCCGCAATTTCGACATCACTCGTGGTGCCAATGACGACGTATTCACACCACTGCGCATCGGCCCCCTGAGCTTCACGCGCAACAGCGTCACCCTGCGCATCGCACCAACGTCGAGTTATTCGGGGAATGTGATCGCCTTCCGTAATCTGCGCCTCGTCCCCGCCACCGAGGACATCCTGCAAAGCACCGTCTCACTTCCTGAGGAGGATCTGCTCACTGCTGCCCGGGATCAGCTTCACCGTGAGCTGGCTCAGGTGCAAAAGCCCATCATCAAGGCTCACACTGAAGCACTCGCGGCCCTCGCTACGAAACCAGAACTGCGTGATGGCGCCATGGCCGAGACGGAACGTCTCACCGCGCTTCAGCAGACATCTCGTGGCAAGTCGGCCGATCTTCTCTCGCGCCTTCTTCAACAGCTAGGTGGCGTGGCCGGCTTTGTCGATATCGAAGGAGCGAAGCTGGTGACCGCTGACAGCACGAGCAGCGGCGATCACTTCATTGTCGAACATGAAGGCAACCAGATTCCCATCCGCCTGCTCTGGATTCGCTGCGCGCCACTGGACTTGAAGAGCGACGAGAACCGAAACTTCTCCAAACATTTCCGCATCGAACAAGCTGATGCGGGTCCACTTGCTCGTGCGGCACGCGAGTTCACTCTCGGCTATCTGACTGGTAAACCCCTGCGCCTCCTGCTCCGTCCGAACAAAGACAAAGACGGACATCAGCCGGCACTCGTCTTTCTACCTGAAATCGGCCTTTATCAAAACGTCCTCGTCGATCAGGGGTTCGCCGCCGTCGAACCGCTGCGCAAATCACTCAGCCTCGGCATGATGGAGCGCGGCCTGCTCGACAGCCTTCTGCAGCGCGAAGAAGTGGCCAAACGCTTGAAAAATGGAGCCTGGGCACTCAGCGGAGACAATAAGCCATGAACCGCATCCACCTTCTCTACCTCTTGAGTCTCGCACTCATCGCCACCGCTGAGCTTCAGGCGCAGACCTCATCTGCGACAGCGCCTCTCATCGCGCATTCGCCAGCCGTCGAGGCCAGCAGTCCTGATTCGCGGCTGCGGCAGTTGGAAGGCATTTACCAGCAGCAGCTCCGCGCACGTCACATTCCGCTTCTCGGTAAATACCTCACCGATCTCCAACAAAACGCACGTCTCAGCGACACGCCTGCCTTGCAGACCGAGATTCAACGAGTGCAGACGCTCATCAGCGCTGGAGGCCTCATCGATCTGGCCGCCGCTGCGCGTGAACTGAATCCTGGCACCGAAGCCATTGCTGGGGTGCCCATGATGCCTCCGTCCGGAAAGCTGCGACGCACCCCCATCACACTTACACCGTCCTTTGCCCAGAGTATCCTCCCTCAACCAGAGGAAAGCGCCAGCCCTGTCGCCGCGAAGATCGGGCAGATGAGTTGGCGGATCGACCACCTACCTGCGGGCAGTTACGATTTCGTGCTCCACTTCGCCAGCCTTACTCCTGAAGTCGCAGTGCCCTTGCGCATTGAGTTTGCCGGCCAGAAGCTGGAACAAAATATCACTGCCACTCAGGCCACAAAAGATGCCCGGACTTTCCGCCTCCTGCGCATCGGCCAGATGAAGCTCGAACAAGATATCCATGGCACCATGCTCACCCTCAGCGCCGCCACAGCTGAGGCGCCAGGTTTGCTCGTGCGCCATCTCGTCATCGCTCGCGCCAAGGAGTGACCTCACACCCGGACAGCATTTCGATCTTTTGCTCAACAGCCCGCAGTGCTAAAAGGAAAACATGTTCTTCCTGCGCGGCTGCTTTCTGGCCCTTACCTACCTGCTCTCGGCCCATGCCAGCAGCACCGATTGGTTTGCCATCCACATCATTGATGAGTCCACCGGGCGCGGCGTCCCGCTCGTCACTCTGACGACGACGAATCACATCAGTCACACATCAGACAGCGCGGGCTGGATCGCCTTTCATGAGCCCGGGCTCATGGAGCGTGAGGTCTTCTTCCATGTCAGCGCTCCTGGCTACGCGGTGGGAAAAGATGGCTTCGGCTACTCTGGCGTGCGCCTGACTCCCAAACTCGGCAGCACGGCGGAGATCAAGGTCATGCGCCAGAACATCGCCGAGCGCCTTTACCGCATCACGGGTCAGGGCATCTATCGCGACTCCGAATTGCTCGGCAAAGATGCTCCACTCCCGCGCGCGAACTTTAACTTCACCACGGGTCAGGACAGCGTGCAGGCACTGTCATGGAAGGGCCGCCTCTTCTGGCTCTGGGGCGATACAAACAAACCAAACTATCCGCTCGGCAACTTCCACTCCACCTGCGCCTGGTCGGATCTGCCTGACAAGGGCGGACTGGCCCCCGATGATGGCATTCATCTCGAATATCTGACGAGCGATGAT
>JBIKIA010000433.1:0-4405 GCA_044361885.1 Prosthecobacter sp.
ATGCGGAGGCATTCAACGCCTTGGCCAGAGCAGTGCGCGAGACTGCCTTACGGCTGCGCAGATGAATGATCGTGGAGGCGAGCAGAGCACGGTGGTCGGAGGGCTTTCGGCGCATGATGTGTTCTATCTTTTGCCGAATGTGGAGCAATCATGCGAGAATATATTCGTGGAAGTTCTTTGCTGTGGCAGCCTCGGGGTGTCGATGCGCTCCGTTTTTCCACTATTCATCCTGCTGCTTGCCTCCTGCCGACCCACTGCGGTGTTGCCGACGAGCTGGGATTTGCTCGACGAGAAAAACGCCGCGCTATGGCAGCAGGCAGGCATTCCCGACGAGGGCAGGATCTCGGTAGCGAAGGGCGAGCTCACGATGTCCATCGGTGAGCCGATGACGGGCTGCAAGTTTCCGAACTGGACCGCACTCGGCCTGCCCGGCACGAGCTACACGATCAGCTATGAGGCGATGCGCGTGGAGGGGGATGACATCTTCGCCATGTGTACCTTTCCCGTCTCCAGCCATGATGCCCATGCCACCTTCGTGCTCGGCGGCTGGGGTGGCACGGTCACCGGCATCTCCAGCATCGACTTTTCAGATGCGAACGAAAATTCCACGCGCGGCGAGCAGCGCTACGAAAACGGGGTTTGGTATCGTGTGCGGATAGAGGTCCGCCCCGAGGATATCCGCGCCTGGATCAATGATCGTCCCATGGTGAATGTGAGCATCAAAGGCAGGAAGGTCGGTCTGCGCCCCGGATTTATCGACCACTGCCTGCCCTTTGGCTTTGCCACTTGGAACACGATGGGAAAGGTGAGACGTGTGAGGGTGGAAAGCTGAACATAGAGCCCGCGCATAGAATCCGGCTCGTTGAGCGTTGACTATTCATCGTTCGCTATTGGACGTTCCCCCCATGTCTTTCCACGATCTCATCGGTTCCTGTTCTCCCGCGCCTTGGTCGCGCCGCCGACTGCTGACGGCGGGTGGCCTCGGCATGCTCGGCCTCACCATGCCGCGCATCCTTCGCGCCAGTGAAGCTGCGAACACGGAGAAGCTCATTGCGCGGGCAAAGTAGGTCGTTTTCATGTTCCAGTGGGGCGGTCCGAGCCATCTGGAAACCTTCGATATGAAGCCCGATGCGCCCGAAGGCATCCGTGGTTTTCACAAGCCGATCAAATCCAGCGCGGATGGCATTCAAGTTTCCGACCGCCTGCCAAAGATGGCGAAGATCATGGACAAGGTCACGCTGATCCGGTCCATGCATCACACGATGAAAAATCACAACAGCGCCGGCTACTACGCGCTGAGAGGTCACGCGCCGCCGAGTGATGACCAGCGCCTGAAGGAAACGCAGGATCTCTTCCCCGCCTATGCCAGCGTCGTGGACCGTCTCGCGCCAGTACGCGGCGAGCTGCCCACCTCCGTGAGCCTGCCCTGGACGGTGAGTGATGGCTCCTACACGCCCGGCCAGCGCGGCAGCTTCCTGGGCAAAAAGCACGATCCCTTCTTCGTCCTGCGTGACCCGAGCTCCCCGAGCTTCGCTTTGCCCGAACTCAGCCTGCCTGCCGACATCAGCTTCGAGCGCCTCACCGCCCGTCGTGAGTTGCAAAAGCTCGTCGATGCCCAGACTCGCATGCTCGACTACTCCGCCGAGGCGCGTGGCATCGAGGGCTACTATGAAAAGGCCCTCGCCATGCTGCACAGCGAAAAGCTCCGCACCGCCTTCGACCTCACCAAGGAGACCGACACCGTGCGCGACTCCTATGGCCGCACCGCTTACGGGCAAAGCTGCCTGCTCGCGCGTCGTCTCGTCGAGGCCGGAGTGAAGTTTGTCACCGTGAACTTCGCCCCCAGCATTGGCGGTCAAAGCACCACCGAAGGCGGCTGGGACACGCATGGATTCAATGACACGCGTATGTTTCCCATCATCGACAAATTCCACATGCCGATGACTGAGCAGACGCTGCCCACCTTCCTCAATGATCTCGAAGACCGCGGTCTGCTGGACAGCACGCTCGTCATCTGGGTCGGTGAGTTTGGCCGCACCCCGAGGATCAATAGAAACATTAGCCGTGACCACTGGCCGCAGTGTTACACCGCTCTGCTTGCCGGTGGCGGGGTGAAGCGCGGCTTCGTCCACGGAGCATCCGACAAACACGGCGAATACCCTGCCGAGATCCCCGTGAAACCCGACGACCTCGCGGCCACGATGTACCATCTGCTCGGAATCCGTCACGACACCGAAGTCCGCGATGTCGCCAACCGCCCCGTGCCAATCAGCTACGGCAAGGTCATTCAGGAAGTCATCGCTTAGCTGCGGCGCATCTCGTTGATCCAATCAGGTGTGATGCCCTGGCCGGGAACGGAAGTGTCCGGCTGGCGTTTCAGCCCCACCGTATGTTCCAGCAGCCACTCCAGGCCTGCCCAGAAGTGCAATGTATCGAGCACGGGGTTCAGCGCATTCGTGACCGGGCAGTACTTCACCTCCTTTGGGTTTGTGTGGTGGATCGCATGATGATGTGGCGTTTGCAGAATGCGCAGATCCTGCAGCCAGGAAATCAGCCGCCCGTTTTCTTTTTTTGTGCGGTGGGACCACTTGTGGACCTCGTTTGCATTGCCACCCACGATGGCGAAGAGCCACACCTGCCAGCTCAGTCGTCCCAGAAGAGCTGCGCCGACTACAATGAGGCTCGAAGCCAGCAGCAGATCCCGGTTGCTTTGCCACCAAGTATTGCGCGTCATCCGGCGGGGCAGATGATGATGAATGGTGTTTGGTCGTCCGATCCATTTGCCAATGATAGGGGTGTCCTCGCGGACGTAGGCGTCCTCGAGCCAGTGGATGAATCCGGCGATGAAATCAGCAGCGAGGACTACGCCGGCTGCCTGAAGGGGAAGTGTGATGAGGTTATTCATGACCCCGAACCACTTACCCTCAGACCCGTCGGGGATGATATTGATACTCCAGATGTTCACATTGAATCGGTCAATGCTTACACCGGGGTGCGTGAAGATCGGCTTTGGGTGAAGTTCCGAGCCTATGTTTTCAGCAGTAATGCAGACGGTTCCAGGCAATGAGTGCCTCGACGATCTGCTCGCGCTTCTGGCTTGGCGCGAGTTCCCAAATCAATGGGACGCTGCGTGGCACGAGTGGCAGCAGCTTTTCAAAGGCCACGCCACCTGTACTCAGCGGTGTGCGGTGATCGCGGGCAGGCCACTGCACGTCGTGGACGTGGCAGCCGAGGAGGTGCGGGGCGATCTCGCTCAAGTAGATTTCGTGGTCGAGTAGCGCGAGGTTTGCCTGACGCTGTACATGGCCGAAGTCATGCCAGGAGCCGATCCAGGGGCAGTCGCGGTATTCCTGCATTAGCACGGCCATCTCGCGTTGATTGGGGATCTGCTCGTAATGACTGCGGGTCTCGATGCCGAGGCGGACGCGGTGTTTTTCACACTCGGGCAATAGCTGGCCCAGGGCGACACGGACGCGGTCGAGATGTTCGCTGCTGGCTTTCTCGCGAGCGGTGACGAGCTTGAGCTTCAATTCGGTGAACTCGCGTGAGTAGAGCCCGCCTGCACTAACAATGGCCTCCAGTTGCTCGGTGATGGGCTTCATCGGTACGCTGCCGATGTGGACCACGACGAGATCGGTGCCGAAGCGTGTGGCCATCTCGATGGTCCTCTTGGTTAGTGAGATGGCGCGCTCGCGCTCCCATGCTCTCGGGGCGGTGAATTCGAAGGCGTCCGGGGCGTCGATCATCACCTCGATAGGGGCGGGGCAGAAGTTGTGCAGGCTGCTGATCTTGATCTCGCTTGCTTTGACGGCATCGAGCAGGCCGGGGAGCTGAGTGATCTTGGTGCCGTGGCTGACTTCGATATATTCAAAGCCGAGCTCGCGCGCTTCCTGGGCGATTTCACGACCTTCGCTATGTCGCGGGCTAAGCCAGGAGGTGGAAAGGGAGAGCATGGACCAAAGGGGATCGTCTCACTTCGCCACGTCGATGACGCTCATCTCCTTGGCCGCCGGCATGGGCAGGGTCCAGGTGGACTTTTGGGCGGACTTCGGCACGCCGTTGAGTTCGTAGTGAAACACTCGGCGACCTTGCTCGCCCGCCGCCTGGGGTTTGATGAAGAAGTCGATTTCGAGGGAGCGGGTGACGTCTTTGGGCACGTCGATCGGCCTGGCATTCAGAGTGATCTGGTTATCGCCCTTTTTCAGGCCGCCGAGGATGAAGAACTTCAGCGTGTTGTCCCCGGCGTAGTGGTCGAAGCCGTTCACCTGGATCTCTGTCTCGTAGCCGACAGACTGCACGGTGCAGCCGGTGATATAGTCTGGCACTGGGCTGAGCGGTGGTGTGGCTGGCGCTGTGCCTGGCGGGGTGAACTCGGGCAGGTCGAGGAAGTCGGCGGGTTCGTTGC
>JBIKIA010000322.1:0-5785 GCA_044361885.1 Prosthecobacter sp.
TCGGGCTGGCTGGCGAGCTGCACGAGCTTGTTGCTATCGAACTTCCAGGCTCCGTCCTGGCGGAAGAATTTCAGCACGAGCAGGCTTTCGGGGATCTGCTCGGGATCGCCGCCCATGTTCACTTTGCCAAAGTAGAGCAGGTGCGCGGTATCGCCCACGGACTGGGCCTCCAGCAGGCGCAGCGGCTTGGTGTCTGCGGGAGCCAGCATGGTCTCAAAGACGGACTTCGGGAAGGCGAGTCCTTGGCTGATGACGGTGTTTCGGGTGATGACCTGACGATGCATCGTGATCGCCGCCGCCCAGGCGCGGGCATCCTGGGCGATCACGGCGGAGCGCCACTGCTCGTAGGCGCGCTCAAGTTTCAGCCGCAGGTCAGGCTCCTGTGCGTGCAGCGGCAGTGAGGTGATCAGGCATAGCAGGAGAAGGAAAAGGCGGGCTGGCATGGGGAAGGGGATAGTCATTGGAAGGGCTTGGAGCAAGCGGCGGATTTTTCACTCCTCGCGACGCTTTAGCGTGAGGTGCTCGCCGCACTGCATGACGTGATGCGGCTGCTGGAGGCGCTGGCAGACGCTGACGAACTCGTCTGGCGTCTCGGTATTGAAGGTGAACATGTCGTAATGGCAGGGCACCACCATTCGCGCACCACAGGCTTTGGCGAGGGCGGCAGCTTCGGTGCCGTTGAGATTGCCGGAGACTCGGCGCTCGGGTTTGTTGCCATTGATCGGCAGGAGCATGAGGTCGATCTCAAACGCTCGGAGTGCGGGCATCAGTTCTTCATGCCAGAGGGTGTCGCCGCTGTGATAGAGGGTGTAGCCTCCACGCTGGGCGATGAAGCCGAGGTAGTGGCACTGCCCGAACTCATTGCGTTTCAGATCATTGTGCGCGGAGGCGACTCCATTGATGGTCCAGTCGCCATACCATTGAGTTTTTTCACAGAAGGGCTGGAGCTGGATGGGCGCATCCGCGAGCCGCTGCCTGCCTTCCTCTAAAATCGGCTCGGGTAGGAAAAGCGTGAAGTCAGGGTTGCTCTGTGCGAGCGGCAGCAAGGTCTCGGCGTCGAGATGATCCGTGTGAATGTGACTCGCGGTGACGAGGCGGATGTCGGTCAGTCGTTCAGGCGCGATGCAGCGCTCCGTCATGCGGGTGTGCGGCTTGTCCGTGGCGGCATACTTTTTCGTCAGCGAATCCGAGAGGTAGGGATCGAAAAGCAGCGATGAGCCAGCTACCTTGATCAGGAAGCCGCTCTGCCCGAGCCACCAGACATGGAGATCAGAGTCCTCGCTGCCGACACTGGCGATGTCGGCGAGCAGGGCGTCATCTCTCTTGACTGGCTGGATCATCGGGCTGGAGAGGGCTGGCCTTCAGACTTGGATTCGAGAACCGATTTAGATCACCCGATCATTGCCACCATCGACAGGAATCTGCGCTCCTGTGACTTTGGCGAAGAGAGGCGAGGCCATGGCACTGACCATATTGCCGATGTCCTTGGATTTGATCTCCACCTTCATCAGGTTCTTGGTCTTGTATTCCTCGACGGTCATGCCGTAGCGCGTGGCGCTCTTTTGCAGGGCCTCAGGGGTCCAGAGCTTCGTGTCGAAGACGGCGTCGGGATGTACGATGTTGACGCGGATCTTGTGCGGGGCGAGTTCGAGAGCGGCGACGCGACAAAGCTGGGTGAGTGCTGCCTTCGAGCATGAATAAGCCGAGGCACCAGGACCCGGGGCTTTGAAATTGCGGCTGCCGACGAAGATGACACTGGCATCGATGCCCTGTTTCACGAAGGGGATGACCTTGTTCATGAGCTTCTGGTGGCTCGTGAGGTTGATCATGAGCGTGCGGTCCCAATCGGTCTGGGCCATGGCGTCGAGATGATCGTTCTTCGGGAAGATGCCGGCGTTGCTGACGACGATGTCGATGCCACCGAACTCGCGGACGGTGAAATCAATCGCGTCCTGGACGGGCTGATCCTCGGTGAGGTTCACGACGATGCCGATGCCGCCGATCTTCTTCATGATGTCGGGGATCTCCTTGTCGATGTCGAGCCCGACGACCTGCGCTCCTTGCTCCGCCAGCGACTCAGCGATGGCGAAGCCGATGCCTGCCGCGCAACCGGTGACGAGCGCCACCTTGCCCTGATGCACCTTACGGGCCGGGCCTTTGCGCAGTTTGGCCTGCTCCAGATCCCAATACTCGATTTCGAAAATGTCCTTCTCCGGCAGCGGCTCCCATCCACCGACGGCTTCACCGAGCTGGACGGTAGCGGCGGTGCTTTCGGCGATGTCGGCGACGATCTTGGCGTCCTTCAAGGAGTCACCAAAGCTGACGATACCTTTGCCGGGCCAGATGGCGAAACGCGGGGCCGCATCGAGCATCGTCTGGCCTTTGGCGTGTCGATTGAAGTAAGCCGCGTAGTCATCGGCGAACTTCTGCACGCTCGCGTCGAGGTCCTCTCCGATGAACGCGGGCGCACGCTTCGTGCGGATGCTGTGGTCAGGCGTCAAAGGGCCGCGCGTACCGAAGTCGGCTACGTTAGGAAGGTTCGCATAGCCGACGGCTTCGGGGGAAGCATTGAGGCGGGCGATCTGCGGGAATCCACGAGTCTTGGAAACGGCCTGACGCAGCTTTGCCAAAGCCATGAGGTCTTCGCTGGCTTCAGCGCTGGCGGACTTGCCACTCTTCTTGGCGAGGTATTCCTCCGCCATCGTGACCATCTCGATGTGCAGTTCGTAGCTCTTGCGGGCGTCATCATCGAAGGTGAACAGGCCGTGCTTCAACAACACCATGCCCTGGATGCCTTCTGCGCGCAGGTCACGTCCGGCGATAAGCTCGGCGATGGTTTTTGCCAAAATGAAGCCCGGCATGACATAGGGCACGATGATGACACGGCTGCCATAGACTTCCTTCACACGGACTTCGCCATCGGCGGCACAGGTGAGGGCGGAAATGGCGTTAGCGTGGCTATGATCGACGAATTTGAAGGGCAGGATGGCGTGCAGGATCGCCTCGATGCTCGCGGCAGGTGCATTCGGATTGGTCATCGCCGCTCGCTGCTGGAGGACCATGTCCTCGTCGCTCATGGTGGCGAGTTTGGACATTTTGATCAGGGCCTCTATGCGGACGGGTGAGAAACCTTCGCGCTCAATGGTCGCCAGATCCCAGCCGCTGCCTTTGACATAGCAAAGATCGACGGAATCCCCGAAGTAGTCCTTCTCCGAGACTTTAACCGAGGTGTTACCACCGCCGTGAAGGACGAGCGCGGGGTTGCGGCCGAGCAGACGGCTGGTGTAAACGCGCTGACCGAGCAGATCGGTTCCGAAAGTGGCGGCTTCTGTGTCGTTCCAAAGGCTATGCATGTGCGGGAGAGTGAGGGGCGCGAAGGGAGCTTCTTTCAATGTCAGGCGCAAGACGGAATCCACTGCCCGGCGAACAAAGCCAGGAAGAGGCTGGAATGGTTTTTCACAGAAACGAAATTTTATGGAAAGTACGCGCGTATGAGTTCGGGTTATGTCCCCCCGTCTTCTCATCTCGTCCCTCTTTGCTGCTGCGACACTCTCCTTCGCCGCCTATCCGGAATTCTCTGCCACGATCCCGAATGGTGGGCCGCGTGGTGCGGAGTGGAAGCTCACCGTCACGGGCACCCGCCTCGCTGACTTCGAGAGCCTGATGTTCTTCTCTCCCGGCATTACCCAGAAGAGCGTGGAAAAAGTGGAGGCGAACAAAGTGCAACTCACCATCGCCGTCGCACCCGAAGTGCCTCTTGGAAACCACCTCGTCCGCATCCGAACGAAGTCCGGCATTTCGCACATGCGCCAGTTCTTCGTCGGCCCCTTCACGAATGTGGAAGAAAAGGAGCCCAACAGCGAGATGGATGCCGCCCAGGTGATCCAGTTCAACCAAACCATCGAGGGCGTGGTGCTGAATGAAGACGTCGATTACTACAAGGTCACAGCCAAGAAAGGCCAGCGCATCAGCGTCGAGGCCGATGGACTCCGCCTCGGCTACACGACCTTCGATCCTTACATCGCGATCATCGACAAGGAACGCTTCGAGAAGAGCTTCTCCGATGACACCATCCTCCACCGCCAGGACGGCTACTGTTCCTTCGTCGCCGAATACGATGGTGATTATTATGTGATGATCCGCGAGTCCTCGTATCGTGGCGGCGGCAATAATTACTACCGCCTGCACGTCGGCAGCTATCGTCGCCCGGACGTGGTCTATCCTGCTGGTGGCAAGATCGGCTCGAAGACCAAGGTGCGTTTCATCGAAAAGGACAGTTTCTTTGAAGAAGAAGCCCAGCTTCCCGCCGAGGAAGACCCCGGCTTCAATATTCTCTCCAAGACACAGGAGCCTGCTCCTTCCGGCAATCCTTTCCGTCTGGTCGGTTTCGACAACGTGCTCGAAGCCGAGCCCAACGAAGATCAAGCCAAGGCCACAGCTTCTCCTACGGGCGAGCCCATCGCTCTGAATGGCATCATCGAAAAGCCCGGTGATATCGATTACTTCAAAGTGCCTTTCAAGAAAGGCCAGCAGGTCGTGCTACAAGCCTACGCCCAGAGCCTCGGCTCCCCGCTCGATTCCGTGGTGAACGTGTACAATGAAAAAGGCGGTAGTCTCGGCGGCAATGATGATGGCGGTGGCCGCCGCCGCCTCGATAGCAAGCAGACGCTGAGCATTCCCGCCGATGGCGACTACTTCGTCCGCGTGACTGATCACCTAGATCGTGGCGGCCCGAGCTACGTCTATCGTTTGGAACTCGTCGCCAGCCAGCCCTCGCTCACCTTTGCCTCCCCGCACTACACAGTGAACGACTCGCAGTATCGCCAGTTCGTAGCCATCCCGCGCGGTGGACGCATGGTGCTGCTGCAAAACTTCAGCCGCAGCGCTGTCAGCGGCGACTTCAAATTCGATGCCCCTGGTCTGCCCGCAGGCGTGAAGATGCTCTCCGATCTCGCTCCCAAGGATCAGCCTTCCATGCCGCTCATGTTTGAGGCAGCAGCAGATGCCCCTCTCGGTGGTTCTGTGGTGCCCGTCACGCTCAAGCCCGTCGATCCTGCGCAGAAGATCATCGGCAAGATGCGCCAGGAGTTCGACATCGTCCGCTCTGGCAACGTCGTCTATTATACCGAGTTCGAGGACAAACTGCCCATCGCTGTCGTCGAAGAAGCTCCCTATTCTCTCGAAATCGTGAAGCCCACCGTGCCACTCGTGGCGAATGGCGTGATGCAGATGAAAGTCGTCTCGAAGCGCAAAGAGGGCTTCAAAAACGCCATCCGCATCTTCATGCCATGGAAGCCACCGGGCATCAGCGGCCTTGGCGAGCAAACCATCGCCGAAGGTCAGAACGAATGCACCTTCCAGCTCGACGCGAATGCCAATGTCGGCGTCGGCACTTGGAACTTCGTCGTCATGGGTGAGGTCGATGCAGGCAATGGCCGCGTCTATAACGCATCCCCCTTCTGCGAGATCAAGACCGATACTTCCTACCTCAACGCACCAGCCATTGCCCTGACTGCCGTGGAGCAGGGCAAGGAGACCATCATGGTCGCCAAGGTCGAGCATCTGAAGCCCTTCAATGGCGATGCCAAGGCCCAGCTCGTCGGCGTACCAGACACCATCCAGATCGAGCCCGCTAAGATCAACAAGGACACCAAGGAGGTCTCCTTCAAAGTCATCACCACTGACAAATCCCCCGTCGGCAAGCAGGGCAATCTTTTCGTCCAGGTCGATGTCCCTGTCGAGGGCGGCACCACACTGCACCGCATCGCTCTTGGCTCAATTCTGC
>JBIKIA010000637.1:0-3023 GCA_044361885.1 Prosthecobacter sp.
CGAAGGCTACGTCACTGACATCGTCACGGATCTCGGCCTGGAGTGGCTCAAGAACCGCGACAAGAGCAAGCCCTTCATGCTCATGCTCCAGCACAAGGCCCCGCATCGCGAGTGGGAGCCGCCGATCCGCCATCTCGGCCATGACAAAGACCGCGTCTATGAAGAGCCCGCGACGCTCTTTGACACCTTCGAAGGCCGCAGCAAAGCCGTCAGCGACCACGACATGGGCCTCGACCGCACCTTCACCGAGCGCGATGCCAAGCTCGTGACTCCAGGCAACCTCACGCCTGACCAGCTCAAGTATTGGAATGCCTACTACGAGCCCCGAAATACCAAATTCCGCGAAGCCAACCTCACCGGCAAAGACCTCATCAAGTGGCGCTATCAGCGCTACATGCACGACTACACCGCCTGCGTGAAGGCCGTGGACGAGAGCGTGCAGCGCACCCTCGACTTCCTCGACAAAGAAGGTCTCGCCGAAAACACCGTGGTCATTCTCAGCAGCGACCAGGGCTTCTACCTCGGCGAGCACGGCTGGTTTGATAAGCGCTGGATCTTCGAAGAGTCGCTTAGCACGCCATTCCTCGTCCGCTGGCCCGGCGTGGCGAAGCCCGGCACCACGAATAACAAAATCGTCTCTCTACTCGACCTCGCGCAGACTTTCCTCGACCTCGGCGGCCAACCCCAACCGAGCGACATGCAGGGCCGCAGCCTCGTCCCCCTTTTCAAAGGCGAAGACCCCGCCGACTGGCGCAAATCCTTCTACTACCACTACTACGAGTATCCCGTCCCGCATCGCGTCCGCCCGCATTACGGCGTCATCACTGATCGCTACAAGCTTGTCCACTACTACAAACCCGACGTCGATGACTGGGATCTGCTCGACCGCCAAACCGACCCGCTCGAAACCAAAAACTTCTACGCCGACCCCGCCTACGCCGACACCGTGAAGGAACTCAAAGCCGAGCTGGCCCGCCTCCAGACCGAAGTCAAAGAAGTCATCCCACCCCCACGCTTCACTCATGGCAACGCCCCATTCCAGGGCGAGCCAGCACAGCCGAAGAAGGGCAAAGGCAAAGGAAAGAAGAAAGCCGAATAAGCAACGTCATGCGTCCCTTCCTATTCATCCTCTCCGTCTTATCCGTCCTATCTCTGGCAAGCGCTGCCGATAAGCCCAACATCATCTTCATCCTCTGCGATGACCTCGGCACTGGTGACGTGAAATGCCTGAATCCAGGCGGCAAGATCGCGACACCCAACATGGACCGCATCGCCCGTGAAGGCATGATCTTCACCGATGCGCACACGCCCTCCAGCGTCTGCACACCCACGCGCTATGGGACTCTCACAGGCCGCTACAACTGGCGCACGAAGCTTCAGAAGGGCGTGCTCGGCGGACTCAGTCCGCGTTTGATCGAGCAGGGCCGCATGACGGTGGCCTCCATGCTCAAAGAGCAGGGCTATCACACCGCCGCCGTCGGCAAATGGCACCTCGGCATGGACTGGGTGATCAAGGGCAAGCAAACCGTCGCCGAGATGAATATCGAGTCACGCGAGCAGGCCTGGAGTGTGGACTTCACCAAACCGCACACGAACGGTCCTCTCAGCGTCGGCTTTGACCACTACTTCGGCATCGCCGCCTCGCTGGACATGGTGCCGTATGTCTTCATTGAGGGAAACAAAGTCACCGTGCAGCCCACCGAAGATCGCGAGATCGAGATGGTGCAGGGATTAGCCAAAGGCTACACCCGCAAAGGCCCTGCGGCGCCCGGCTTCACCGGCTACGAAGTGCTGCCCACCTTCATCGATCAGGCCATCTCCTGGATCAGTGGCAAGTCCGCCGATGCCAAGTCAGGCAAGCCCTTCTTCCTCTACCTGCCCCTCGCCTCACCACACACACCCATCCTGCCAAATCCGCAATGGCGCGGCAAAAGCGGGCTCAACCAATACGGTGACTTCGTCATGGAGACTGACGCCGAAGTGGGCCGCCTGCTCAAGTCGCTGGATGACCAAGGCCTCACCGAGAACACGCTCATAATATTCACCAGCGACAACGGTTGCTCACCGAGCGCGAACTACCCCGAGCTTCTCGCCAAAGGGCACAACCCGAGTGGTAAGTATCGCGGACACAAAGCCGATGCTTATGAAGGCGGGCACCGCGTGCCTTTCCTCGTGCGCTGGCCTGCGAAAGTGAAGCCCGGACAGACCACCACGCAGCTCACCTGCCTCACCGACTTCACCTCCACCGCGGCCGAGATCACTGGAACCACGCTGCCTGAGAACGCTGCCGAAGATAGCTTCAGCTTCCTGCCCACCCTGCTCGGCCAGCCGGCGAAAGGCCCGCAGCGCGAGTCGCTCGTCAGCCACAGCATCGGAGGTTACTTCGCCGTTCGTGAAGGCCCGTGGAAGCTCGCTCTTTGCCCTGGCAGCGGTGGCTGGAGTGATCCTCGTCCCGGTGCCGAACCCAAAGGCTCCCCGCCCGTGCAGCTGTTTAATCTTGATGATGACATCGGCGAAACCAAGAACCTCCAAGTCGAGCATCCCGAGATCGTCGCCAAGCTCACAAAACAACTCGAAACTCTCGTCGCGAATGGTCGCAGCACTCCCGGTGCGAATCAGGCGAATGCCGTGCCCATTGATCTCTGGAAAAAGAATGATGCGGCCAAAGCTGCGAAGGGAAAAGGCAAGGGGAAGAAAGCGGCGGTGAAGTAGCTCGCGAACTCACCTGCTGACTCTTCCACCACCATCGCCCTGCATGAGGGCCTCGATCTCTTCGCGCGTGCTGTAGTTATAGTCGCCTTCGATGGAATGAGCGAGACAGCCAGCAGCGGTGGCGAAGGAAATGGCGGATGGCGCAGTGGAGTTCTGGAGGAATGAAAAGACGAGGCCCGCCGTGAATGCATCGCCAGCGCCGAGGCGATCGACGACATGAGTGATCGGATACGGCGGCGCTGTGTGAAGCGTCTCGGTGGCGGCTTCGTAAAGCGTGCCGCCGAAGCATTGCATCGTGGCGCTGGAGCCAT
>JBIKIA010000638.1:0-3022 GCA_044361885.1 Prosthecobacter sp.
CTCGCCCTCATTGATGCCCCGACACCAGCCAAGGAGGCATTCATCGTCACCCGCCTGCGCGAGGCCGGAGCCCTCATCTTTGGCAAGACCAACCTCAGCGAGTGGGCAAACATCCGCAGCCATGATTCCACCAGCGGCTGGAGTGCCCGTGGCGGCCTCACGCGCAATCCACACCGCCCCACTCACACGGCCAGCGGCAGCAGCAGTGGATCAGCCGCTGCCGTCGCCGCCAATCTCTGCGCCGCCGCAATCGGCACCGAAACGAATGGTAGCATCGTCAGCCCCGCCAGCGACTGCGGCATCGTCGGTTTGAAGCCCACCCTCGGGAAAGTCAGCCGCAGCGGCATCATCCCCATCACACACTGGCAGGACACTGCCGGCCCCATGACCCGCACCGTGCGCGATGCCGCCCTGCTCATGGATGCCATCTCCGCTCATGATCCTGATGACGCGCAGTCCTCCCCACCTCCCGCCGATGCCATCACACGTCACACATCGCTCTTCTCGCCTGATTCCTTGCGCGGAGTCCGTCTCGGCATCGTCCGTGATCAATGTGGCAGTCATTCAGGTGTGCTCACCGAGTTTGACCTCGCTCTTGATACCCTTAGAAAAGCCGGAGCCATCATTGTCGATGACGTGGATATCCCCCATCACCGCGCCGCTGGCGGGCTCGCCTGGAAAGCCATGCTTACCGAGTTCCGCGCCGACTTGAATACCTACCTCGCAAAGCGCGGCGGCAAAGTCCGCACCCTCGCCGAACTCATCGCCTTCAATGAAGCCCACCGCGCCGAGGAGATGCCGCACTTCACCCAGGATATCTTTGAAGAGGCCGAACGCCGAAGCACGCCTGAAATCATCACCGAGGCCGCCGCAGCCCGCGCCCGCTCACGTCGTCTCTCCGGCCCCGAAGGCATCGATGCTGCACTTGCAGCGGATCAACTCGACGCCCTCATCTGTCCCACCAACGACCCCGCAGGCGTCATCGACCTCTTGAAGGGAGATGCCGACACCCGCGTCGCCTCCACCCCCGCCGCCGTCGCCGGTTACCCTCACATCACACTACCCATGGGCACGGTAGATGGAATGCCCGTCGGTCTTTCCTTCATCGGCACCGCTTGGAGTGAGGCCCGACTACTCGCCTTCGGTCACGCCTTTGAGCAGCATCATCACGCCCGAGTAAAACCTGCACTGATCTGATCTGCCGCAAAAACTGAAGGCCTGCCGTGCGATAGCTGAATGAAGTCTGGCTGCGACTGGCGTTTCATCCGCCTCATGAATCGCCGTCACTTCCTCCAATCCCTTGCCACCCTCGCGGCTGCGCCTGTCTGTGCTGCTGAATCCGCGTGGAAGCTGAATTACATGCTGGCCTCCAGCATGTATGGCAATCTCAGCCTGGCGGAGATCTTGCCAGAAGTGAAAAAGACCGGAGCCACGGGTATCGAGCTTTGGCCCAAGAAACATGGCACTCAGCGCGAGGAGTTGGAGGCGCTCGGCACGGAGACGTTTGCGGCCATGCTCAAGGAACAAGGCGTCAGCTTTGGCGGCACGACGCGCTACGACCTTGGCCCCTTCAAGCTGACGGATGAGATCAAGCTGGTGAAGCAGCTCGGCGGAAATTTCATCGTCACCGGCGGTGAAGGCGTCTGGAAAGGCGTCTCCCCCGAACAGCTCAAGGCGAACGTGAAAGACTTCGTAGAAAAGATGAAACCCCACGCCGCTGTCGCCGCTGAACATGGCGTGACGATCAGCATCGAAAACCACGTCAACAACCTCATCGACACGCCCGACTCTCTGCTCTGGCTGGCCGATGACATCCGCAGTCTCCCCGGTATCGGCATCGCCCTCGCGCCTTATCATTTGCCGCAGGACACGAAGCTACTCGCCGACCTCATCAAGCACATCGATCAAACGATGACGCTCTTTTATGCCTGGGAACACGGCATGGGCTGCATGAAGCCGATGCCCAAGGATGAAGAAATCCAGCAGATGCCCGGACGTGGAAAACTCGACTGGAAACCGCTGCTGTCCGCGCTCAAAGACATCAAGTTCACCGGCCCCACGGAGATCTTCATGCATCCCACCCCACGTGGCATCCCCATCCTCCCCACCGCTGCTGAAACCACGACAGAAATCGTCCGCGCCAAAGACCACCTCGACGCCATTGCCGCAAGTATCTAACCATCACTCCCAATCTCCACACTCCATCTCCTATGCCCGAAGCCAAAGTCCTCCTCATCGTCGGTGACGCCACCGAGACCGTTGATACTCTATATCCATTCTACCGCCTCATCGAAGGCGGCTACAAACCCATCGTCGCCGCGCCGGAAAAGCGGAAGTACCAGATGGTGCTGCATGAAGTGAAGCCAGGCTGGACCATCACCAAAGAGTGGGAAGGCTACAGCATCGACGCCGACATCGCCTTCAAAGACATCAATCCTGAAGAATACGTCGGCATCTTCTTCAGCGGTGGCCGTGCCCCCGAATACATCCGCGAAGACGCCGACCTCATCCGCCTCACCAAGTGGTTCTGGGAAGCAAAAAAACCCTGCGCCAGCGTCTGCCACGGTGTGGAAATCCCCGCGCGTGCCGACATCGTGAAAGGTCTGCGTATGGCCACGGTAGCGAAGTGCAAATTCGATCTCGAAATCTGCGGCGGCATTTATGTGAATGAGCCCTGCGTGATCGACCAGCACATGTACTCCGGCCGCACCTATCATGACAGCGGTCACTTCATTGGCCCGTGGATCAAGGCCCTCGACACCGAACGTGCGAAGATGGGCCTGTGAGAATGACGAATGATTCCTGACCACTACCGACGCCTCATGCTCACGCTTCGTCATTCGTCATTCGTCATTCGTCATTACGCGCTGCCCACAGTCCTCCTCCTGCTGCTCAGCATCTCGCCAGCACGGTCGCATCCATTGCAGGCAGAGCCAATCAATCACGCCTACGTCTTTAACTTCGATCAGTTTAACCTGCCCGAAGATCCTGACGAGCATGTGGTCGAAGGCGGCTATTTGCT
>JBIKIA010000639.1:0-3020 GCA_044361885.1 Prosthecobacter sp.
TGTTGTGTTCGTCGGGAATCCGCCATCGAGTGTCTCCTGCGGCGCGGATGAGGTGAGCCAGCAGGAACCGCACTGCGCATGGACTCCAGTGCCTGGGACAAATTGACGATCGAGGCCGCTGATGAGCGTTATGTCGTCTTTGACTTTCGCCAGTGGTTCGAGGGTTGGCGTGAGTTGCAGCGGACTTACGCCCGGTGCCATTTTCTCCGGCAGCAATGCCTTCTGGTAGTAACCGTTTGGCGTGTAGATGAAGGCAAAACGTTTGGGCGAAGAAGGCGCAGCTTTGGTTAAGCTTTCGAGATGTGGAAGGCCCAGCGTGACGCCAGCGGCGCGGAGGAAGTGACGGCGGTTCATCAGGGTGTGCCTCTTGTGTGGGTGAATGGATACGATTCTGCGATCTCGACGATGACGCGGCTGAATTTCCAGCCATCCGCTTTCGCCGCATCCTCGATCTGCTCGACAACTGGCATGTCATACACATGAAGCGAACGACCAAGGGCGTAACTGAGCAGGTGCTCGATCAATCCACGGGTGAACTCGTGCGGGTTCTTGGCGAGGATGGCTTTGTATTCGGCAGGACCGTCGAAGGGCTGTGCATTCCACTCGGCGCGTGCATCCACAGGCCGGGTGCCGTCCGTTTCGCGCCATTGGCCGATGGGACTGAAGCGCTCCAACGCGAAGCCCGGTGGATCAAGACGGATGTGGCAGGAGTAACACGCGGCCTTGCTGCGATGGGCTTCGAACTTCTGCCGGATGCTCATCTGCTGTGCCGCCTCCTTCGTGTCGTTCTCGATGGCGAAGGCGACCTTGGGTTCTGTCGGTGGGCGATTGAAAACGGTTTCCAGAAGCCACGCGCCGCGCTTCACGGGGCTGGTGCGAAAGGGAAGCGAAGTAATCGTCATCGGTGCGGCCATGGTCATGAAGCCACCGCGTCGCGCATCGGTCAGACTCACGCGCTGCCAACCGCCCGTTACCTCTTTCTTCACTTCACGCGTGGTGTTCTGCTGCGTGGGTTCGGCCTGATCGGGAGTGGCATTGAGGCTATAAAGCTTGCCGAGGCTGCCGTTGAGCCAGGTGTAATCGGCGGCGATGAAATCGAGGATGCTGCGGTCCTCGACCTGCACGGTCTCGAACAACAGCAGCGCCTCGGTGAGCATCGCGCCGTGAAGTGTGCTCTTGCCCTGTGGTCCCGAGTAGAAGGCTTTGAACAAGTCGCTGTCAGGTTTCGAGGTGTAGAGTTGATCCAATCTCAGCCATTGCGTGGCGAAGGATTCGCTGAGTTCGCGAGATTTCGGATCGCGCAGCATACGACGCGTCTGTGCCTCCAAAACGACGGGATCATGGAGCTTGCCTGACTTGGCGAGTTGCAGCAGTTCGGCATCTGGTGTCGAGCACCAGAGGAAAAGCGCGAGCCGTGTCGCCAACTCGGCATCTTCGATTGGAACGACCGTTTCCATGCCGGGAACACCATTGGCTTCGACATAAAGAAACGCTGGCGACGCCAACACCGCAGCGATCGCGCTCTTCATCGCCTCCTCTTCGCTCTTCGATTGCTTTCGGCCTTCTTCAACCAGCGCATAGAAGCGATTCACCTCCTCATCCGCCACTGCACGACGGAAAGCGCGCTCGACGAAAGTCGCGAGTCTTTCGCGGGCAGGTCGTTGAGCGAGCGCCTTTGTCTGCGGTGCCTTCTCAGCAGGGTGAGATGCCAACTGAGCGGGCTTCGCTCGGCCGTTCGTAATGAAGCCGAGGTCATCGAGCACAACGTAGTCGCCGCTAAAATTCGAGCCATCCACAGCGAGCGACTTGACTAACTCTCCGGGAACGGCAGCAAACGTGAAGAGCGTGGTGCCGCCCGCGCCTTGTGCGATTTCGGCTGTGAGGCTAATGTCGGTGTCGTCGGTGAACTTCGCGGTCAGCATCACTGTGCCGGACTGCGCTTTGCGACCGAGGACAAAGACGCCGAGCCGCGTGATGCCTTCGTCTTGGTCGCCGTCCTCGACTTTAAATGTCAGTTCGAAGCTCTTGCTGCCTTTGATCTGATTGGTGAAGATTTTGCCGCCCGAAGTCGCCTGCACGGTGCTAAAACCTGCGAGCCAGAGATCTTCATTGGGATTGATGGTCAGCGTCTTGGCACCGCCAGCGTAGCGCAGGCGAAGGAGACCACCTTTGCCGGGAACCGTGGTCACGCCCTGCACCGAATCACCCGCATCAAACACGCCGCTGATGCTGTTGGAATAGCCTTCACGCAGATCGTCGAAGAATCGCTGCGGCACGTTATCGGCGCTGCCTTCGGCTTTCTTCCAAGCCTTTGCAGCCGGAGCGGACACGCTAGCGCCGGTGAAAGTGAGATCACCTTGCTGCGGTGGTGTTTTGCCCTGTTTGGCATTTGCCAAGGCCTTGCGCTGAGTCGGTGGAATGCCGAACAACTCCGCAGCGACATCGCTCTGCAATGGCAGGTCCGGCGCGTTCACGATCTCGTTGGCAGCGGCGAGGTATTTTTCCAGTAGCAGCGGCGAGAAATCCATCGCGTCCCCGCGATTGCGATAGCCATGCTCAGCGCGGCTGTCACCGGGCAATCCGAGTTGGCGGCAGAGCACGGGATACTTCGCCCCATACTCGCGCAGCGGCACTTTTACGGTGTCAGACATCTTGCCGGATGCTGGCTGAAAGTAGCTCTTGTCGCTGATGGGCAGTCGCTCAGGAAACATGAACACATCAACCTCCAGTCCGAATAGATCACGAACCGCATTGTTGTATTCGAGCCGTGTCAGCCGTCGCAGCACCGGCTTGCCAGGATCAACCGCATCCAGCGCGGGATCAGGCCGCGCAGCGATGTCCATGATCCAGGTCATCAACTCCTGCCGCTGCGCCTCGGTCGGTTGCGACTTCTGCTTTGGCGGCGGCATCTGATGCGATTCGATCTTCTCATAAACGCTGCGCCAAATCTCACGGTCCTTCATCACGGCGGCTTCGTCAGTGAAGGCCGAGAGATCGAGATCGCCCTTCTTTGCATCGCT
>JBIKIA010000597.1:0-3277 GCA_044361885.1 Prosthecobacter sp.
GACGGCCTTTGTGCATCAATGGCTTGGATTGGATCGCATCGACTTCTTCGAGGTGAATCGCGCTCTTTATCCGCGTTTTGACTCCGGCACGAAGGTCGCGGCCAAGGGCGAGATCCACGAGACCATCGCGCACATCCTGAAGCACAACGCCAGCATGCGTGATCTTTTGAAAAGCGACTACCTCGTGATCAATCGCGTGCTCGCTCACTACTACGGCATCCCGGGCGTGAAGGGCGAGGGCTACGAAAAAGTGTCGCTGCCGAAGGACTCGCCACGCGGTGGACTGCTCGGCATGGCCGCCATTCATTTCATGGGCGGCAATGGCGAGCGCACCAGCCCCGTCGAGCGCGGAGCGTGGGTTCTGCGCAAGCTGTTACACGATCCGCCGCCGCCTGCTCCTGCGAACGTCCCCGCTATCACGCGACTCGCGGGCAAGGTGCTCACCACGCACGAGCGACTCCTCGCGCATCAGGAGGACCCGCAGTGCGCCAGTTGCCATCGCAAGATCGATCCCATCGGCTTCGGCCTGGAAAACTTCGACGCCGCCGGCCAATGGCGCACCGAGGACAGCTACACCGCCCTCGACGCCAACGGCAAAGCCGATCCCAAGAGCAAGAAGACCTGGACCATCGAAACCTCCGCCGCACTCTTCAAAGGCCCCACCTTCAAAGACTACTTCGCCCTCCGCGATATCATTGCTAGCAAGTCCAATGCCTTCGCCCGCAGTTTCAGCGAAGCCCTTATCGAGTTCGCGCTCGGTCGTCCCATTGGCTTCCGCGATGAGCCACTGGTGGATGAGATGCTGAAGCAAGCGAGCAAGAAGGATCTCGCGATGCGGGAGTTCATTCTTGCGCTGGTCACGAGTCAGGCGTTCAAGACGAAGTAGCCGCGCTTTCTAGGCTTAACGAGTTTCTGCCAAACGACTCCTCTCATTATTTTTTCAGAATCACTCTTCGCGAACTGCTCACTCTTGTTTCCATCTCGCCTTCAAAGGCTGCTTGAGCTGCTTCGTTCTACTGTGAGAACGCAGACCATTTCCTCCATCTAACCAAAGCACCGACCAACTTAAACTCGCCTAGCTTTGTCCTCGATAGACTACCGAAACGCTTGCCGGTAAGCATTTGGCGGCTGCTGGTGTTTCTGGTGAAAAAATCGTGTCAAACTCTTGGCATCACCGAGCCCGCATTCGATCGCGATGGTTTGAATCTTCAAGTCGGATTCCTCAAGCAACCGTTCCGCACAGTTGAGGCGACAGCGGATGAGTTCATCACGCAAAGAGCAGCCCGTAGCGGCTTTGAAGCCGGTCTGAAGAGCGCGCACGGACATGGCGGCTTCGCGGGCGAGAAAGCTGACGGTGAGCGGCTCGGCAAAGTCGCGGCGGATGCGGCGCACGGTTGCTGCGATGCGTTTGTCGGTGCAGACGAAGGCTGCCGTACTCTCGCGCTCGATGACGCCATGAGGTGAAACGATGATGGGCGCGGATGGCGACGGTTTGCCGCTCATCAAACGCTGAAGTAACTCTGCGGCAGCGTAACCAATGCCGTACAAGTAACTATCCACAGAGGTGAGCGGCACAGGTGAGAGGTTCACGTCGGGCTGATGGTTGTCGCAGCCCATCGCTGCGACGTCTTCCGGCACGCGCAGGCCTGCATCGAGCGCGAGGCGGATGATCTGAGCTCCACAGCGATCATCTTCGGCCATGATGGCGCAGGGCTTGGGTAGTTCGGCTAGTTTCCTGGCGAGGCGTGTTTCCCACTCCTTATCGCTGATCGCATTGTTGTCCGGATATTCGAGCATCGTCACAGCGCATCCAGCCTCTTGCATCGTGCGGAGAAATCCATCGCGTACAGCATTGCTGTCGGCGGCATCGAAACGGCGGTAGAAAGCAAAATGGGGCCGCCCGAGTGTGAGCAGATGCCGTGCTCCGGTTTCTCCGAGCGAGGCGTAGTTGGGAATGACGAGCGGATAGCGCGTCTCGTCACGAATCCGCAGAATCTGCACCACCGGACAACGAAAGCGCGCGAGCCGCCGGGCGGTATCGTCGTGCTCAATGGTGGCGATGATACCATCTGGTCGCACGCCTTCAGGAAACCGCCCCGAGCGACGCATCATCGCATTCAGTGCCCAGCGGTGCTCGCGGGCAAAGTCCACCACGCCTTCAAGCAGATGCTCAATGTAGGGGTCGGTGATGAAAAGAATGCTCGGCACAGTCAGTATCATGCCACGCTGACCGACTGACGCACGATGAAAGCTTAAAGCCTCTCCGCGATAGCCTCCGCCAGTGCATCAGCCGCAGGCGGATGAAAGCGGAAGAACAACTCAGGCTCCACGAGTTCGAGTTCCATCAATGACAAAGCACCCGACTCATCACGCACCGCATCCACTCGGGCATAAAGCGACGCGTGGGGACACGCGGCCACAGCGCTCTCAGCAAAAGCAATTTCATCCAACGTCGGGGCATGCGGATGCACCGTGCCGCCGTGGTCGTCCTGCACCCGGAAGTCACCCTGCTTCGCAGTTTTTCGCACTGCGTGAGTGCAGCGCTCACCGATGACCGTCAGCGAAAGCTCGCCTTGAGTCAGCACACTGCCAAGGAACGGTTGCACCATCATGGCCTCGTCACGCAGCAGCTCGCGCAACACCGCCTCATGCGCATCGAGGTTTGCCGCATTCAGCCGATAGGTGTGCCGCGCCGCACCCGAAACCGCCGGTTTCAAAATCGCCTCATTCCATCCATTGGCAGCCATTACCTCACGTAGCGTCGTCGCTTGCCCGCGCTCGATGAACCGCGTTATCGGCACATTCACCCCACGCCCCGTGAGGTCGCGAAGGTAGTGCTTGTCTACGTTCCAGCGCACCAGTTCCGGCGCATTGAAAAACTGTAGCCCACCCGCAACACGATCCATCCAAGTCGAAAACTCGGCGAATCGGTCAAAGTAATCCCAAGTCGAGCGAAACACCGCCGCGCGTGCCCGCTTCCAGTCAAAATCCGCATTCGACCAGGCCACCCGCTTCGTGCGCAGACCTCTCGCCTCCAATCCCGCCATCAAGAGCCGCTCCTCGCCAAGTAAGTTGGCCTGATACCAGTTCATTTCGTCTGGCAGCTCGTAGCGTTCGTCGGTCAGGATGATGATGTCGTATTCTTTCATGCTCATCTCAGTCTGTGTGCTCGGCGCTCACAGGCAATCGACCATTTGCTCATCTCTACGCATCTGCGTGTTTTCGCCCTCGGGATGCGCAAAGTCACCGCATGAGTGCATGGCATGACTTCGATGCA
>JBIKIA010000258.1:0-6895 GCA_044361885.1 Prosthecobacter sp.
TGCACTCATGCCTTGCCCTCATCTCCGCGCTGATGCTCGCCACTTCAGTTTTTGCTGTCGAAGCGATTGAACAAGATGCCAATTTCACCGCAATGGCCCAGCGGTTCCAAGCCAACTTTGGACTCTCTCTGAAGCTCGCACAGGTTGATGATGCGGTGTTTGCCAAGAACTATGTGGTGACTGCGCTCAAGACGGAGCATCTCGACAATGCGCTGCAAATTCTCACGTGGATGGAAGCGGAGTTGAAGCGCTATCCATCAGGGTTCGTGAAGAAGCGCAGCCCCAAGAATCTGGTCCTCGCAAACGCCTACATCTCCAAGACCGCCAAAGGCCCTGCGCTGACTTATTCGCCGACGCTCATCGCGGAGAAGGCCAGCGACTCGATCCTCGTGACCGTGCCGACGACGATGACGCCGACCATAGAAATTCTTGGCCGAGGCTACCTGCATCAGATGCTTTTCACCAATATCTTAGCGAATGTGAAGGACGCAGATTCACCCATCAATCTGGCGCACTGGAAAACACTGGAGTCCGATGACTCAAAGCTCGAAACCATACCCGCTAAAAATCTCGTCAAGTCGAGCAACAGACGCGAAGGACTCTACAAGATGCTTTGGGATGCCTGGGAGCTCAATGAGCTTACTAATATTGCCAAGACCGACCCCAAAGCTAAACAACGCATGGATCTCATGAAGCGTTTAATGGCCTCACTCGATCCGCAGTTCGACGAGGCCTTTTGGACCGCTCTTGCTATCGTGCCGGAGGATCAGCGCACGATCTGTCTCAATGATCTGACGGACACGCAAAGCAATGCCAAGATCAAGGCCGACCCCGAGATCCAAAGTGACATCAGCAAACTGGAGAGGCAATGGGGCTTCAAAGTGCTCTGGGAACCCGGCTCTGCCGCACCACCGATGCCAGTGAAGGTGCGGCTCGAATACTCCTATTTCACCGACAAGAAACTGAACGAGTTCAAAGCGTTCATCCGCATGTGCCGCGAGCAATTGGAGGTCTATCCCGAGCCGATCACCAAGCGACTCAACGTCAAAAACCTCTACATGCTAGACACCTTCAATTTCCGAGGTGCCGGTGTCGCAGGCCAAGGCATGAGCTGGCTTCCCCAAGTTTCCTTTGCCTATGGTCTCCGAACCTTTGATCCTGCGGTCGTCAAATCCATGGACTTCCTTCGCCGCACCATTCATCACGAAGTCCTGCACCTGATGGACCGAGCGTTTTCCAAAGAAGGCGGCCCCATCCACGGCACCAACTGGGACAGCCTCAATCAAGAAGGCTTCCACTACAAAATCGGTAGTCCCGGCGGAGCCAGCGGGCCTAGCCAACTGCGCTTCTACAAGGACAACACCAAGTGGCAAGGTTTCGCCGAACCCTACGGCATGAACATCGCCACCGACGATCGCGCCACGCTCTACGGTCGCATGATGACCGCCCACCTCGCCGATGAAGGCCGCGGTGATCAACCTTTCCTCGAAAAACTCAAAACCGACAAGATCCTCAAAGCCAAAACCGACCTCCTCATCGCGTTCTTCCAGTCTCTCCAACAAGAGCTGACTATTTCCACTCCCAATCCGTGGTCTTCAAGGCTTGAACGTGTTTTAGAATCGGCAAAGTAGGCATGTGATCTGGTCCATCTGCACGAGTGTCTCGGGCTGCGGCATACTTCACGGATTGGACATGTTTTTGACATTCGAAGGAGTGACCAAGACACACTGGCTTCCTTTAGCATCTACGCGCGATGCTTCGATAAACCGATGCGGTGCGGCAAATTTAGCCAAGCTTGAGCGTTTGAATCTCCGCTCATGAAAACCCGCCGTTACTTTCTCCAGTCCAGCAGCTCACTCATTGCCTTGCCAGCATTGGAGTCACTGGGCTTCCGTCGCTTTGCCTCAGCGGCCTCACCTGCGGCACCACCGAAGCGTCTCGTGTTCCTGGGCTTTGGCTGGGGGATCACGACGGAGACTTGGTTTCCGGACATCAAGCAGACGGGGAAGGATTACACGTTGCCGGAAGGCTTGAAGCCGCTCGCAAGGCACAAGGCGGACTTCACGGTAGTGCAGGGGCTTTGGAACAAATACTCGAACGAAGGGCACTGGGGCAGCACGATGTGGCTTACGGGTGCGAACCGGTTCGCAGAGCCGGGGCAGACGTTTCACAACAGCATCTCGGCAGATCAGGTGGCGGCGGCGAAGCTGGGCATGGACACGCGTTTTGCGTCGCTCCAGCTCAATGGCAGCGAGAACGCGGAGGCTTCAGGGCATGGGCCGGGGCTTTCGATGGCTTGGGATGTGAGCGGCAAGCCGATCGGCGGTCACAAAGGGCCGGTGGAGGCGTTTCATCGGCTGTTTTCGAAAGACACGACGCCAATCGAGCAGCAGAAGGCCATGCTCGCGCAGAAGCGCAGCGTGCTGGACACGGTGATGGAGAACGCGAAGGCCATGCAACGCGGTCTTGGCAAGAACGACAAGGCCAAACTCGACGAATACTTCCAGGGCATCCGCGACATCGAGACGCGCCTCAGCAAAGACGAGCAATGGATCGGCGTGCCGCAGCCGAAGGCACCACTCCCTCAGCCGCAAGAGGGTCTCGCGGGCAAGGAGGAGATCAAAATCATGTATGACATCATCGTCGCCGCGATGCAGACGGACAGCACGCGCGTGCTGACCTATCGCCAGCCGGTGAGCACGCTAATGACAAGCATCGGCATCAAAGTGGCTCCGCATGACATGAGCCACTACCACTCTACGATGGGCGAAAAGTATGCCGCCTCGCAGCAGCGCGATCTCGTTCAGAGCGAGTTGCTCGCCGGACTCATCGACAAGCTCAAAGCCACGAAGGAAGCCGACGGCACGAGCCTCTTTGACCACGTCGCGCTCGCCTACGGCAGCAACATCCGCACCGAGCACAACCTCGACAACTGCCCCACACTGCTCACTGGCGGCGGCGCGGGCATCAGGCTCGGCCACAACATCGTCGCGCCGAAGGACACGCCTTTATGCAATACCTGGCTCACCCTGCTCAACGGTATCGGCGTGAACGCCGAGCGTCATGGCGACAGCTCCGGCGTGCTGAAGGAGATCGTGGCTTAAAAAGCACTGCGCATGGTGGGTCTGCCCGGGATTCAGACCTGACATTCCGCTGCCGGGCCCCTGAAAAACCAAGATCGCCGCTGGAAAAGGCTGTTTTTGTCTCTACCATCGCCGCCCCGTAGCCCTGACGCTCGACGTCCGGGCGCGGTTCTTTCCCATTTCTCCCCCATGCCAGCCAAGAAAACTCAGGTGTGCGATCCCGTGGAGTCCGTCATTTCGGACATCCGGGCAGGTCGTATGGTGATCGTGACCGATGACGAAGATCGCGAGAACGAGGGAGATCTGATCTGCGCGGCGGAGAGCATCACGCCTGCGATGGTGAACTTCATGGTCCGTGAGGGTGGCGGCATGCTCTGTGTGCCTGTGAGCCTCCAGATCGCCCAGCAGTTGAATTTGGAAAGCATGGTGCCGGAGAACCGGGAGGCATTTCGCACGGACTTCACGGTAACGGTGGATGCTGCGGAAGGCATCACGACCGGCATCAGCGTGGCGGATCGCGCCCGCACGATTCGCCTTCTGGCCAGCTCGAAGAGCACGGCGGCGGATTTCGTCCAGCCGGGGCACATCAATCCGTTGGTGGCTAAGCCTGGAGGCGTCCTTCGGCGCGCGGGGCACACAGAAGCAGCAGTCGATCTCTGCCGACTTGCGGGTCTGCGTGAGGCGGGCGTGCTGATCGAGATCATGAATCCGGACGGCACCATGGCGCGGATGCCGGAACTGAAGAAATTTGGCAAGAAGCACGGGCTCAAAATTGGCACCATCGCCGATCTCATCGAGTATCGCCGCCGCAGTGAGAAGCTGGTGGAGAAGCTCGAAGTCGTGGACATGCCCACCGACTTCGGCGTCTTCAAACTCCACCTCTACCGCAGCACGCTGGATGGCGTGCATCATGTGGCGCTCGTGATGGGTGACATCAAGGCCGCCGAGCCCACGCTCGTGCGCGTCCATAGCGAATGCCTCACGGGCGACATCTTTGCCTCACGTCGCTGTGACTGCGGCAGCCAACTCCATGCGGCGATGAAGCGAGTGTCCGAAGCGGGCAAAGGCGTCATCATTTACATGCGTGGCCATGAGGGCCGCGGCATCGGTCTGCACGGCAAGATCCAGGCCTACAAGCTCCAGGAAGAGGGGCTCGACACCGTCGAAGCGAACCTCAAGCTCGGCTTCCCGATGGATCTTCGCGACTACGGCATCGGCGCGCAGATCATCCATGATCTCGGCGTGCGGAAGATCCGCCTCCTCACAAACAACCCACGCAAGCTCGTGGGCCTCGACGGCCACAAACTGGAGATCGTTGAGCAGGTGCCCATCATCTCCGAGCCGAACCCTCACAATAAGAAGTACCTCGAAACCAAGAAGAAGAAGCTCGGGCACAAGCTCTGAGCCGCTTTGAACTCTGCTCTCCGACAATCCCCCCATGTCCCAGCATTCACCCACCCGTCCCCGGCCGATCCAGGACACCGTGTCCATCGCGATCGTGGCCAGTCTTTATAACAACCAGTTCGTGCAGGGCCTGCTCGATGCCAGCCGTGAAGAACTAGAAGAGCTGGCCCCGAATGCCTCCATCACCGTCTATCGTGTGCCGGGTGCATTTGAGATTCCCGTGTGCGCGGAACTTGTGCTGAAGAACACGAAGCCGGATGTGCTCATCGCCTTTGGCGTCATCATCCGTGGCTCCACGGAGCATGCAGATCTCGTGGGCGCCTCGGTGACAGATGCGCTCCAGCAGATGGCCGTGCGCCACGTCACGCCGGTCATTCATGAAGTGCTGCTGGTGAACACTGAAGAGCAGGCCGAGGAGCGCTGCCTAGGCGTGAGCAAGAATCGTGGTGCCGAGGCGGCCCAGACCGCTGTGAACATGATGAGCCTCTTCCGCAAGATGCGCGCGAGCTTCGCGGGAACCCCAACCCTGGAGACCGCCTGAGTTCATGGGAAAACGACGTGATGGGCGGGAAGCCGCCGTTCAATTCCTCTTCGCTCATGAACTCCATGCCGAGCACTCGCTGGCAGAGCAGAGCGCCTTCTGGGACATCCACAGCGCCAAGGCCAGCGTGCGGGCCTATGCCGAAGAGCTGATCAAAGGCGTGCTTGCCAACTTGGAGCAGATCGATGCCGTGATCTCCCCCGTGGTGGAAAACTTCCGCATCGAGCGTCTCGCCAATGTGGACCGCAACATCCTGCGCGTGGCCGTCTATGAGCTGCTGCATGTGCCAGTCGTCCCCGCCCCCGTGATTTTGAATGAAGCCATCGAAGTGGCGAAGAACCTCGGTGGCAATGAGTCCGGTGCCTTTGTGAATGGCGTGCTCCACCGGATCGCTAAAAGCATTCGTCCCAAAGCCTCTGCACGCCCTGCCGAAATCAGCGAGCCGAAAACGGAGATTCCTTCCTAACCCATGGCTGGTTTCTTCAAATCACTCCTCCAGCGTTTCACCAAGCCCGACATCGATTGGGATGACCTCGAAGCCTCGCTCATCGCCGGGGATCTCGGCCCGAAGCTCGCGCTCCAGATCGTCGCTGATCTCCAGGCCCAGCAGCGGAAGCTGCACGGTGCGGACATCGTCCAGGTAACTCGCGATCATGTGCGGAAGATCCTCCCTGAAACCGCTAGCCCTCTTGTGCCTTTTGAGGATGGCAGACCCAAGGTGCTCCTCATCGTCGGCGTCAATGGCGTCGGCAAAACCACCTCCACAGCGAAGCTCGCGTATCTGCTTCAGAAAGCCGGACACAAGCTCGTGCTCGCCGCTGCGGATACCTTCCGCGCCGCCGCCGTGGAGCAGCTCGAAGTCTGGTCGCAGCGCCTCGATGTGCCGCTCGTCAAAGGTCCGCCGAATGGTGATCCCGCCGCCGTTTGTTTCGAAGGTTATGAGCGCGCCATCAAGACCGGCGCCCAGTTCCTCGTCTGCGACACCGCCGGGCGTCTGCACACGAAGCACAACCTCATGGAGGAGATGAAGAAAGTGCATCGCGTGTTAGGTCGGAAAGACCCGACATCGCCTCACGAGGTCATCCTCGTCGTCGATGCCACCACGGGCTCGAATGCACTCCAGCAGGCGCGCGAGTTTCACAAAGCCATCCCGCTCACCGGCCTCATCGTCACCAAGCTCGACGGCAGTGGCAAAGGCGGCGTGCTCGTCCCCATCCAGCAGGAGCTTGGCGTCCCCACGCGCTTCATCGGCCTCGGGGAAAAGGTGGAAGACTTTCAGCTCTTCGATCCGAAGCGCTTCGTCGATGAGCTGCTCTAGTTGATCATCAGACTCTCCATCACCTCGCGGAGCTGCTCGTGCGTGCGGGCCACCATGCTTTGAGTCGGCGCGCCTGACTTCGGGTTGCCCCAGGTCTTTTCGAGTTCGGTCAAAACCAGGATCAGCGGTTGCAGCAGGGTCGAGCGACGCGTCGTCTCGCTCAGACTCGCGAAGTTCTGGCGCATCTCCGCCAGCAGGGAAGGGGAGCCGATGCAGAGGCTGCGTTTGTCCACGTCCGGCGTCTCCACCACCAACTTTGACACGATCTCCAGCGACCGCATCCACGCGCCGATGTCCACCAGCACAGCCAGATCTTCATCCCGATGCTCGCGCAGAAGGCGCATCAGTTCCTGATGTCCGTCGATGATCTCCTGACGAAGGTCTTTCCACTCATCCATCTCCGCCATCTTTGCCTGCGCCATGAGACGCGGCATCATCTTCTCACCCAGACCGAGCGTGCGGCAGTAGGAAACGATGTCCTGGTTGTTGTTGCGGAACTGCTGCGAGTCCCCGGCCTCCCAGATAAGGAAACTTTCCCCCATCAGGCTG
>JBIKIA010000640.1:0-3016 GCA_044361885.1 Prosthecobacter sp.
AGCGGCTCGGCGGGTTCGAGACCGCAGAGGATGTAGGTTTCAGCGTGCGGGAAGAGATCGTGAGCGAAGAGATAATCGGGGCCGCTGAAGGGATAAAAGAGAGCGCGGTGTCCCTGGAGATCGCGAATGTTGGAAGCCGCCCAGGAGCGCACGCGCTGGCCACGTGACCCTTCATGACTCTGCCAGAGAGCCTGCATCTGCTGCTGATGACGGGGATGAGATGCATCCAGACCTGCGAACAACCTCGCCACGTCATTGATGGCCGAGGAACGGGAAGAGAGTCCGAGTTCCAGGGCCCCCGAAAACAAACTGCCACCCGTGGAGGACTCGGCACGACGCACGGTGGGACTCCCGCCCGATGTCATGGCGTCCGGCGGGAGTCGGCAGGAAGCGAGTCCTGCAATAACCACAGTGAGACTAAACCAACGGAGAATGGGGGCGAGGCGGAGGTTCATCGTAGAGGCAGATTAGTTAGAGGAGCGAGAGTCAGGCCAGCATTGAGCCGAAGACGTTTAGCAAAATCGCGGGCACCAAGTCAATGCCCACAACCACAGTTTTCGTCAGCGGGGTCGGTATCCTTGATTTCGGCACCGGCTTTGAGCTGCTCGACGAACTCATTGAACTTCGTGTCCTTGAACTCTTCGATCATGCGCTGGCGGACGGAATCTTTCACCATCTCGAAGGGCATGGGCTCGGAGACTTTGCGCCCCAGGACGGTGCAAATGTGGAAACCGAGCTGCGTGTTGAAGACGGGGCTGATTTCCTTTTCCCCCATGGAAAAGGCGATGGTCTCGAACTCCTCCATGAATTCGCCGCGTTTGAACCAACCGAGATCGATCATCTGCTGCTCATCCGCACGGTGCTCTTCGGCGAGCTTCATAAACTCTGCACCAGCACGTAGTTCCTGACGGATGCTGCGCATGGCTTCGAAGACCTCCTGTCGGCTTTTGGCTCCTTGCAGGCTCTTCGTGATGTGAGCTGCATGAATCATTTCCTCAGTCATATAGGTGGCGAGGTTTTTCTCGTAGTGGGCACGCAGTTCGGCGTCTGTGGGCTCGGGCTCGGTGCCGTAGATTTCGCCCAGCATCTTGTCCAAACGCACGCCGCCAGCGACGTTTTGGCGCACAACAGCCTCATCTTTGTGGGGCATGCCGATCTGCATGTAGAACTGAGCCTCTCCACCGGCACCCTCAATGAGTTTGGTCAGTCGTTCGGTGACATCGGCCTCATCCACGATTGGGCAGCGCTTCATGGACTCCTGATTCAACAGGACTCGGGAGATGATGTTGTCCTTGGCATAGCCTCGGAACTCGGGGTCGCGCTCACAGCAGGAAACTTGGAGCAGACGCTCGTAGTGACCTTTGACGTTTCGAAATTCTGCCTCGATGATTTCGTCGTCGAGTTCTTCTCCATTGATGATCAGTGCCATGGCCCGATGGGAAAGCGGACACCGCAAGGCGCAAGGTGAAAGTGCTGCAGGAGATCAGAGTCCCTGGGCTTCGGACTCATGACGTCTGTTCTTGGTGAAGCGGACGTCCTCGGCTTTCTCGATGAAGATGGTGTCTTCGCAGATGTTTTTGGCGTGATCGCCGACACGTTCGAGGAAGCGCGCCACGAAGATGAGGTGGAGGTAGCTTTCCAGTGGTGAGTTTCTCATTTCCATGATCTGGAGCAGGGAGGCATCGAATGCTTTCTCGGCAGCATCGAGTTCCTTGTCCATCAGGCGGGCGGCGGCGGCTGCTTCGGGATCAGCATCGGTGAAAGCCTGGAGGCTGGCAGCGAGGTTGCGAACGCAGAGCTGATAGACGGGCTCGATGAGCTTCACCTCGGCGATCTCAGGGAGGTTGTTGATGTGGCGCGCACGCTTGGCGATGCTGCTGGCCTGATCGGCTATGCGCTCAAGATTATTCGCGACGCGAATGGTGCCCATGACCTGGCGGAGGTCGTGCGCGGTGGGCTGAAATTTGAGCAAAACCTGCATCCCGAGCTGGTCGATGCGCTTTTCCAGTTCGTTCACGTCCTGGTCAGCGGCGATGGCAGCATTGCACAGGTCGGTGTCGCGCTCCAGGAGGCCTCGCATGGCATCGCCGAGGTTCTTCTTCGCCATGCTGGACATGGTGAGCACCTGCTCGCGAAGGCTGGTAAGGGACTGATTGAAGGAAGTCAGAATGTGATCGTGCATGTGCTGCGGTGTCGTAGCCACAGGCTACGTGGGCAATGTGACATTTTCGACACTAAAATTTGCCTCATTCGTGACTGGCGTGCTTTTGGCAGGGCCTTTGGGCTGGCGGTTCGTGCGCTCGCAGAAGTCGTGGTAGGTGATGACTTCGAAGCGGCCGTCGTCGTGCTCGAGGATGGCGGTCATGGACTCGACCCAGTCGCCGGAGTTCAGGTAATGGGTCTCGCCGATGATCTTGTTCGCCGGGCTGTGGATGTGCCCGCAAATGATGCCGACACAGTTCTTCGATTTCGCGAGTTCCTGAAGCTGGTCTTCGTAACGACCGACGAAGTTCACGGCGGACTTCACTTTGAGCTTCACCCAGCGGCTGAGGGAGAAGCTCTCTTTGCCGCGAATGTGCCGCCACCAGTTGTAGAGGCGATTGACGCGCAGGAGGATGTTGTAGCCGATGCCACCGAGCTTGGCGATCCAGGGGTGGTTCGTGGTGACGTGGTCGAAACCGTCGCCATGGACGATAAGGTAATCGCCGCGCTTCGTGTGGTGGATGTGCTCGTCGGTGATGCGGAAGTTATCGAGCTGGATGGGGATGAACCGATCGAGGATGTCGTCGTGATTACCGCGCAGGTAGAGGATCTCGGTGGCCTCCTTTTCCATCTTCTTCAGCACGGTTCGTAGAAAACCGGTGTGGCCTTTGTTCCAACCGCCAAGTCGGCGCAGGTGCCAAGCATCGATAATGTCACCATTCATGATCAATTGGTCACAAAGAATGTGACGAATGAAATGAGAAGCTTGTGCGGCTTTGCAGTCCGGCATGCCGAGATGCACATCGGAGATGAT
>JBIKIA010000641.1:0-3014 GCA_044361885.1 Prosthecobacter sp.
CGCGTGATGCTGCAGGATTGGGAGCTGGGTCTGGCCGTGAACCACGCGCTGCGCTACCTCAAGCCCGACGAATCTTTGCGCCGGGCGATCATCGAAGGCCGCATGAAGACGCGTGACGATGTGCAGCGCGAGGTCACCCGCATGCTCGCCGACGACAGCATCCGCAAGCCACGCATCCTGCAGTTCTTCCGCGACTACTTCGATTACGATTTGGCGGGCTACATCTGCAAAGATGCCAAAGCGCTGGCCGCGACCGGCGTGTCCAATCGCGGCACCAGCCACTACACCGCCATGTTCGACGCCGCGGCCAGCACGGACCGCCTCATCGAGCTGATCCTGCAAGAAGACAAAGACGTCCTCAAGGAACTGCTGACCACCCAGCGCGTGGTCGCGACCCGAGCAGACGCCACCTACTTCGGCACGCAACGCACCCAAGAAGAGCAGGCCGCCGCCATGGCGACCAAGCAGGCCGCCGACGCCCAGCAAGCGAAGGAGCAAGCGAAGGAGCAAGAGGCGAAGCTCCAGGTGATCAAGGCGCTCAAGGCCGAGATCGCCGCCTTGGAAGCCCAGTTAAAGAATAACCCTGGAGATCAGGCGCCTCAGCGTTCCCTCGTCCGCCAAAGAAAGCTGCTGGCCGCAGCCGAGAAGACGAACGACAACACGAAGAAGGCGCGCAAGCAAGGTGGCGAAAACATGGACGTCGCCCCGGCCCCACTCGAAGGCCCCGCCACCCAAGCCCGCGTCAGCCGCCCCTCCTTTGGCAGCGGCTCCTTGAAGCCCGAGCGCATCCTCGCCACCGCTCCAGAAGGCCAGCGCCTCGGCATTTTGACGCATCCAGCTTGGCTCGTTTCGCAATCCGATGCCATGGACAACCACGCCATCCATCGCGGCATCTGGATCCGCGAGCGCCTGCTCGGCGGCGGCATTCCTGATGTGCCGATCACCGTCGATGCCCAACTTCCGGCCGAGCCGGAGAACACCCTCCGCGAGCGCATGCGGGTGACGAAGGCAGATTACTGCTGGACCTGCCACCAGAAGATGGACCCGCTCGGACTGCCCTTCGAGATGTATAACCACGCCGGCCTCTTCCGCACCACCGAGCTGGGCAAGCCCGTGAACACCACCGGCGAGATCATCGACAGCGGCGATCCCACTCTCGACGGCCCCGTCGCCAACGCGCTCGAGATGATCACCAAACTCGCCAACAGCCAACGCGTCGAACAAGTCTTCGTCCGCCACGCCTTCCGCTTCTGGATGGGCCGTAACGAAACCCTCAACGACGCCCCCGTACTCCAAGCCGCCCACACCGCCTACCGCAACAACGGCGGCAGCATGAAAGCCCTCATCACCTCGCTGCTCACCAGCGATGCTTTCCTGTATCGCAAAGTGGAGCGTGCAGCGAAGACGGCGGCGAAGTGACCTCCAGACGGCACACGGCACGCCACGCAAGGTCTGCGGCGTAGCGGACCACTTTAAATGAGCTCCGCAATCGGCTGACCAAGATCCACGAGATACTGCGGTCTGCCGGTGGTGTCGTTCAGCGTGGTGCTGCGTGCGTCGATACCGAGGTGATGGTAGAGCGTGGCGATGACGTCTTGATAATGCACCGGACGCTCAGTGGCCTCGGCGGCGTGTTTATCCGTCGCGCCGATAACCTGGCCGGTTTTGAGATGACCACCGGCCATGATGCCCATGGCCACTTTCGGCCAGTGATCGCGGCCTGCTTTGTCATTGATCTTCGGCGTGCGACCAAACTCTCCCCAGACGACGATCATCACGTCCTGCAACATGCCGCGCTCGTCGAGATCGGTGACCAGCGTGTGCAGCGCGTGATCGATCAGCGGACCGAGATAGCGCATGGCGGAAAAGTTTCGCGAGTGCGTGTCGAAATCGCTGATGGAGATGCTCACGCAGCGCACACCGGCCTCGATCAAGCGTCGCGCGAGCAGGAACTTCTGCGCGCACTTCGGGCTTTCCATCGAGCCAAAGGCATCCGCAGGGCGAATGATGCGCGGTGTGTAGCGTTCGAGCACCTTGGGATCTTCTTTGCTCAGATCCATCGCGGCTGCGAATCGGCCAGAGGTGAGGATGCCGAGCGAGAGTTGATTAAACTCATCCAGCGCGTGCATGGAGCCGCTGGAGTCGATGTCACGGCGGATCGTATCGAGATCGCGCAGCAACGACACGCGATCTTCGAGCCTCCCGACGGTCAGGCCTTTCGTCAGCGCCAGACTTTGACTGTGACCCGAGCCTCGACGCGCCAATTCGGCCTTCATGCCGTTTTCCAACTGCCGCTCAAACAGATGTGAGATGTCCGGTCGAAACGCTGACGATGCCGTGCCGAGGAAGCCTGGCCTAGCGCTGTTGCGCACGAGCGGGCGGCCTTGCATGAGATCGACAAAGGCAGGCGCGGAGTCCTTCGAGGTGCTCAGCAGCTTGCTCACCACACAGCCCATCGCCGGACGTCCACCGATGAAGGCCAGTTCTTTGTCACCAAAGCCTGACTGGCACTGAAACGCATCGTGATTCCCCATCGCGCCGCTGAGCGAGCGCAGGAAGACATACTTATCTGCATTCGCCGCCAATCGCGGTAGCAGCTCAGTCAAATGCAGTCCTGGAATCTTCGTCGGCAGTGATTTGAACTCGCCGCGAATCTCGCTCGGCGCATCCGGCTTCGGATCGATGAGATCCATCTGCGGCGGACCACCATCAAGATGAATGTTGATGACCGCCTTCGTCGAAGACCGCACTCCCGCCGCCGATTCGGCACGCAGCAAGTCTGCCAGCGTCAAAGAACCAATACCCAGCGCCCCCGCCTTCAGAAAACTGCGGCGGTGGTGGCTGGAGGTGCTGCTCAGGAAGGTTAACATGCGCCACAGACCTACGGGATGCCGATGACGGCACTTTCCGGGGATAATCACCCCGCAGCCACGCCGTATGCCTTTCCAACCATGAACAACCCGACGCCCTACGGCCCCGCCAGCTCAAAGCCTGCTCGTATTCTCAAAGAGAAG
>JBIKIA010000133.1:0-10124 GCA_044361885.1 Prosthecobacter sp.
TTCTGTCCCCATTCTCCTGTCGATGGATGCTTGAGCCGTTCACGCGAGGATCTCCTTCACGAGTTTGCCATGCACGTCGGTGAGGCGGAAATCGCGGCCGGAGTAGCGGTAGGTGAGGCGCTCGTGGTCGATGCCGAGGAGGTGCAGGACGGTGGCGTGGATGTCGTGGATATCGACGGCTCCTTCGACGGGGAAGTAACCGAAGTCGTCGAGCTGGCCGTGGCTGGTGCCGGGACGCAGACCAGCGCCGGCCATCCAGATGGTGAAGCCCCAGGGATGATGGTCGCGGCCTGGTTTGCTGCCGCCGCCTTCAGTGTTTGGCGTGCGGCCAAACTCGGTGGCAAAGACGACGAGTGTGTCTTCGAGCAGACCGCGACCTTTCAAATCCTTCAAGAGACCAGCGATGGGCCGGTCGATGGCGCGGGCGTTTTGGGCGTGTTTATCCTTCAAGTCGCCGTGCTGGTCCCAGCCGTTGCTGACGATCTCGATGAAGCGGACGCCGCGCTCGAGCAACCGCCGAGCGACGAGGCATTGCCTGCCAAACTCATCGGTTTCCTTGCGTTCGGTGCCGACGCCGTAGAGCGCGAGGGTGGCGGCGGTTTCCTTGGTGAGATCGGTGGCCTCGGGCACGGCATCCTGCATGACGTAGGCCTTTTCGTGGTTGGCGATGGCGGCCTCGATGATCTGATTTTGTGCGGAAGATTTCAGAAAGTCGCGGTCAAGCTGCCCCACCGCTCGCATCTTGTTTTGCTGGAGCGATTTGATCTTCTCCGCCATCACGAGATACGACAGAGGCCGGGCGGGGTCTTGGAAAAAAGGCGAGCCCTGATGGATGGGAGGCAGGAATCCATTGGTGCGATACATGCGCTTCCGCGAGCCCATGACGACGAAGCCGGGAAGGTTCTGATTTTCCGAGCCGAGGCCGTAGTGCGCCCACGAACCAACGCTGGGAAAGCCCTGCAAGAGCGAGCCTCCGTGCAACATGCCGATGGCGCTCTCGTGATCGGGAGACGGCCCGTGCACGGCGTGAAGAAAGGTGAGGTCGTCCACGCAGGAGCCGATGTGTGGAAAGAGATCACTGACCATTTTTCCGCACTGGCCGTAGCGCTGAAAGGCGAAGGGGCTGCCGAGGATGGCATTGGTGGTGCGTCCGGTGATGTCCTCTTTTTTGCCAGCGACCTGCAGCGGCTTGCCGTGATCGTGATTGAGGCGCGGCTTGTGATCAAAGCTGTCGAGATGCGAGAGTCCGCCGTCGAGGAAGAACCAGACAACGCGTTTCGCCTTCGGTGCGAGGTGCGGTGTGGTGAGCTGCACTTGCGAGCCGAAGGAGCGGTCTGCCAAGAGAGATTGCAGGGCGAGCCAGCCAAAGCCCGAGGCGCTGGTTTGCAGGAAGGATCGGCGGCTAGGTGGTAAAGGCTGCATGGCGGCTCAAGGGATGTAGAGGAACTCTTTGGCGTTGATGAGGACGTGGCAAAGGTCCGCCCAGAGCCGCTGATCCGAGCCACGCGCAGCGGGTGCTAGAGCGTAGGCTTCGGCCTGGTCATCGAGGAACTCGACGAGCGACTGCACCTCCTGCGCGGAGGGCTGACGACCGAGTGCCGAGGCAAAGAGATGCTCGATGCGCTGCTCGGTCGAGTATCCTTTGCGGAGCTTCATATCCTTCGCGGCCCAGGCGGTGGCTTGCTCGTGGACCAGAGCGCTGTTCAGCATGAGCAGCGACTGCCCGGGCACGCTGCTGGTCTCGCGGTCGCCCTGGGTGCGGGATGGCTCCGGCGCATCAAACATCAGCATCATGTGATCGAGCGCCTCGCGTCGGATGTATTGATAAACCCCACGCCGCAGCTTCGGATGGGCCACGGCAGCGCTCTCGCTCTGATTCGCCGGACCGGTGTAACCAAACATCGTTTGATCCAGCGTGCCGGAGACCGCGAGGATGGAATCGCGCACCGCCTCGGCCCGCAAGCGTTGCACCGGCATGTGCGAGAGAAGTCGATTCGCAGGGTCCACTTGCTGCGCCTTGGCGGAGGCGAGGCTTTGCGACTGGAAGGCGCGGCTCGTGACGAGATGACGGATCAAGGCTTTCACCGACCAATCGTGCTCGACGAGATAGGAGGCGAGGTAATCGAGCAACTCGGGATGGCTCGGCTTCTCGCCCATGACGCCGAAGTTGTCCACGGTGGCAACGAGTCCCTGGCCAAAGATCCAGCGCCACACGCGATTCGCCATGACGCGAGCGGTAAGCGGATTTTGTGGCGAGGTAAGGTCATGCGCTAGTTCCAGCCGCGCCTGTGCTCCGGTGGTGTAACCTTCCGCGCCGTGGATGACCTCAAGGAAACGGCGCGGAGCCTTGTCACCCGGTGAATCCGGCGAGCCGCGACGATGCACGGGCGAATCAAAACCTGTGCCCTCCGCCACGATGGCCGAGGCACGCTGAAAGCGCGGCACAGCGGATTCGTGCGCTCGATACTGCTCCGCGAGCTTTTGCACGTCGCCTGGCATTTGGGCCAACTGATTGCGCAGAGCGCCGTGTTCCAGCAGCCAGTTCAGCAACTCCACATCGTCGGCTTTCGCGGCATCGCGGCCCCAGCGTTCCAGCGCGGCATCACATTCCTTGCGCCAGTGCGCCGCGAGAGTTTCGGCGTTCCATGGCGCAGTCGCGGGCGCGAGGCGAAGGGTCAGTCGCAGGTCATTCTCGGGCGCTCCAGGAGTCTGATGCTCCACGATCTGATCAACGCCGAACCATGAGCGACCAGTCGTGTCATTGACCACGAGTTGATAAGGTTTGTTGCCCTCATCGGAACGGCGGAAATGGGCAGCATCATCCTTGGTCAGGATTTCCAAATACGAGCGGCGTCCCTGCCAGCTCGCCTGATGCCCCACTGGAACCGTCACCCAAGTGGGAAAGCGTGAATCAAAGTGCCGCACTTTGTTCGCGTGAGCGATGTTCTCCATCTGCTGGAAGTTGTTTTGAATCAGTCGCACATGCGCCGACGAACCACCCGCCACCCGAAGACTAACGAACTGCGTGCCGAGCGTAAAATCCGCCGAGCGTGCGATGGCTCCATGCTTGCGGGTCAGCCGATCCGAGCTGAGGCCAGGAGACACCAAGCGATCGACCAACTCCTTGCCCTCCGGCATCAGTGTGAAGTCGCTGCCGCCGCTCCAGACCGTGCTCGGCTGCACACCCGAGAGGAACCAGCCAGCATCGCCCTCGCGAAAATCCGCCGTGGTCTTGAACTTGTTCCGGTTCCGCTCCTCGCGGGCTGCGGACTCACGCCGCTGCTCGGTGAGCCAGGAGGCAGCTGCTTTTTCCCAACGCTCGCCCGCCTTGTTCGGAGACATGGAGACAATCGGATGGGGAGACAATGAGACATCAGCCTTCTTCGTATCTGATTGTCTGATTGTCTCCTTGTCTGATTGTCCCCCTATCCCAGATGAAGCGACTGAGAAGACGCGCCAGAATAAATGCCCCGGGTCAGCACGATCCACTTTCTCTCGCAGTAACACACGCCCCCAGAAGGTCGTCTTGTCTGGCTTGTTGCCAGGCCCAGCTTGCAGCCATGTTTGCAACGCTGCGCTCTGAGTTTGCACATCATCTTTCCATAGTGTGAGCAGGCGGTCCTTCATCTGCTGCTTGGCGGATTGCATCGCAGCCACCCCTTTGTCCTTCACTTCCGGAGCATCAATGATCACCTGGCTCTGCCGCGAGCTGGCGAGCGTCCCAAAGAGCGCATAGTAATCCGCCGTGGAGATCGCATCGAACTTGTGATCGTGGCATCGTGCGCAGGAAACGGTGAGGCCCTGAAAAGCCTTCGCCAGCGTGTCGATCTGGTTTTCCACAATCTGCGCCTCCTCCAGCGCCACGTCCGATGCCGTCGAGGAAACCTCCATCAGCCGCATGAAGCCCGTGCCGAGTGGTGACTCGTTGATCTTCATCGCGGCATCGAGTCGCGGCGACAGCAGGTCGCCCGCCACATGCTCCTGCACGAAGCGGTCATACGGCACGTCCGCATTGAAGGCGCGGATCACATAGTCGCGATAACGCCAGGCCTGCGGGATCGGGTAATCGCGCACATAGCCGCCCGTCTCACCAAAGCGCATCAAATCCAGCCAGTATGCAGCCCAGTGCTCGCCGAACTGCGGGCTCTGGAGAAGGCGGTCGATGAGGGATTCGGTTTGAGACTTTCCGGCGGAGCCTTCGGCCAGCTCTCGAACAAAACTCTCCATCTCCTCCTCCGTCGGCGGCAGGCCTACGAGAGCGAACTTCAGCCTGCGCAACAATGCGGCAGGCGCTGCCGGTGCTGCGGGTTCGAGTCCTTTCTCCTGCATCTTCGCCATGAGAAAGCTGTCCACTGGGTGAGCCGCAAGCTTGGGCACCGTTGGCGTTTTCACCGGCTGCCAAGCCCAGTGAGCGCGACGCTTGGCCAATTTGGCCTGCCATTCTTCGGTGGCGGCAGCTTGCGCGCTCGGCGGATTCTCGGACAACCCCGGCAGGCCCATGCTCACCCAGCGAGTGAGATCAGCTATGACACCATCGGGCAGCTTGTCGGCCCCTTTCGGCATCTTCAGGTCTGCATTCTCATGGCGGATGGCTTGCAGCAGCAGACTCTTGTCAGGCGCACTCGCATTCACCAGCGCACCGCTCTTCCCGCCCTTATTAAAACCGCCGCGATAGTCCAGCCGCAGGCCGCCCTTGGTCTTCTCCGCGCTGTGGCATTCGTAGCAGTGCATCACCAGCACAGGCCGGATGCGTGATTCAAAGAACGCCGCGCCATCGGGCTCCGCCGCAGAAACAGCTACGGAAACAAAGCTGGCTAATGCGAGGATGAGCGAGACGATGTGTTTCATGAGACGACAAAAATATTGGAGACAGAAAGATGGATATTTTTGCCTCTCATCTTTTTGTCACAAATGGCTTGGGATCTTTACGCCAAGATCTCTTTTACCACCTCGCCATACACATCCGTGAGACGGTAATCCCGACCAAGGTGCCGTGAAGTGAGCTTGAGGTGATCAATGCCGAGCAGGTGCAGCATGGTGGCGTGCAGATCGTGGACGTGGACTTTGCCGTTGATGGCGCGGTAGCCCATGTCGTCGGTGTCGCCGTAGGTGAGGCCGGCTTTGACGCCGCCACCGGCCATCCACGAGCAGAAGCTCTCGGGCTGATGCTCACGCCCGTGTCTCTCGATGGGTGATTTGCCGCTGAGATCCTGGCTCCACGGAGTGCGACCAAACTCGCCGCTCCAAAGCACGAGCGTGTCTTCGAGCAGGCCGCGTGATTTTAGGTCTTTAAGCAAGGCGGCAACGGGTTGATCGGTCTGAGAGCAGAGTTTTGGGAGGTTGCCGCGGATGTCACCATGGTGATCCCAGCCGCCGGTGCTCACTTGCACGAACCGCACGCCAGCCTCGCTGAGCTTGCGAGCGAGCAGGCAGGCGCGGCCGAAGGTGTTTGTGTCCTTGCCGCCGACACCATAGAGATCGAGCGTGGCTTTGCTCTCTTTTGAGATGTCCACAATCGCGGGCGTAGTGAGTTGCATACGGGCGGCGAGTTCCATGTTTTGGATCGTGCCTTCCATGTTCGCATCGCCATGCAGATCGCCGACAAGACGCTTGTTCATGCGGGCCATGAAATCCATGCGCTGGCGCTGGATGGCGTCGTTCTCGGAGACGTTGCGCAGGTTTTCGACAGGCAATGATTTGCTATCGAGCGGCACTGTGAGCTTCGTGCCTTGATGAATCGCAGGCAGGAACGCGGAGCCGTATTCACGCACGCCACCGCCCTGGATGCTGACGAAGCTGGGCAGGTTCGCGTTCTCGGAGCCGAGGCCGTAGCTGACCCACGCGCCCATGGACGGACGCACTTCAGCAAAGGTGCCGGTGTGGAACTGCAAGGTCGCACCTGCGTGCTGTGGGTTGTCCGCGTTCATGCCGCGCAGCAGACAAATGTCATCCGCTACCGTAGCAAGATGCGGCATCAAATCGGAGATCATCATGCCGCTCTGACCACGCGGACGGACCGGTTCCATGGCCTTGAGGGCGAGGAACTGGTCCGTGCCGATCTGCGTCACTTCTTTGCGAAGCGGCGAGTCGATCTTCTGCCCGTGCTTGCGCTCAATGAATGGCTTCGGGTCAAAGAGATCCATCTGCGAAGGGCCACCGCCCATGAAGAGAAAGATGACGCGCTTGGCCTTCGGCACCATACCGGGGATTCGAGCCGCGAGCGGATTAGCTGCCGCGCTGGCGATGTCTTGCAAGGCGAGAGCACCGAAGCCGCAGGCGGTGCGCTGAAGGAGTTGGCGGCGGGTGAGGATTGAGTTCATGGCGATTGCAGGTGATGGAGGTTAGAGACGAAACACGAACTCATTCGAGGCCAGCAGGCTGTGGCAGAGTTCGCGCCACTTGATGGATTCCAAGGCGGGGCGGCCTTTGACGTTTTTGATGAGCGGCTCCACGTTGCCGAGGAAGGCAGTCGCATCTTCTCTCTCGGTGCTGGTGATGGGACGATTGAGCACGCGGAGCCAGAGGGCTTCGAGTCGCGCTATTTCGTTCGGTTCGGCGGCAATGAAATGGTCAGCGAGCTTGGTGGCGCGTTTGCGGAGAAGGTCATTGCTGAGCAGGAAGAGCGACTGTGTGGGCACCACGGTCTGGTTTCGCTGTCCGGCGGTGCCAGCGGGATCGACGAAATCAAAGAAGGCTCGCAAGCGATCTGGCCCAGCGGTGCCGCCACGAAGCACGGGGAGATAGAGGGTGCGCTCAAACTCTTGCGAGGGGCGTGGCTTGCTGTGCTTGTAGTTAGGTGGATTGACACCTTTCAGAGCCAATGCACCGCAGTTCTCGGGTTCTTCGAGCACCAGCGCAGGGCCACCACTATCGCGAACGAGTTCGCCGCTGATGGCGAGCATGGAATCGCGCATGGCCTCGGCATCAAGGCGCTGGCGATTCATGCGCCAGAAGAGTTTGTTCTCAGGATCAAGCTTCATCGCTAGGGCATCGTTGGAGCTGCTCAGGCGATAAGCACGGCTAAGAACGAGCGAGCGAAGAAACGCTTTTTGCGACCAACCGCCGCGCATGAATCGAGTAGCAAGATGATCGAGCAGCTCAGGGTTCGTGGGCACATCGCCACGAGTGCCGAAGTAATCCACGCTGGGCACGATACCCGTGGCGAAAAGTTTTTGCCAAATGCGGTTCACCGTCACGCGGGCGGTGAGCGGGTTGCGTTTGTCGGCAAGCCAGTCGGCGAGTTGCAGACGTCCACTCTGGCCAGTTGGGATGGCGGGGAACTTCTCCCATGAGGCCACACGAAGGGTCCCGCGTGGAACGACGTTGCTTGGTGCATACGGATTGCCGCGCACGTAGATCGGCATATCCGCAGGCTGCGGCCCATCGCTCATGGCGAAGGCACGCGGGGTCTTGTCCTTGAAGAACTCGGCGTGATTGATGGTGTCGGCGAGCTTCTTGAGTTGGGCGTCGATTTCGTCGCGGCGTTTGCTGAGGGCGTCTTTGCCGGTAGCTGACTTGGTGTCAGCATTGGTCTTAATGTCGCGTTGTGCATTGTCCGTAGCGGCGACGACTTTTGATGCTGGCGCTGTGGGTTTGCCAAGAGCGGCGAGTTGTTTGGCGACAGTGGCTTTCTCTTCGGTGAGCTTCTTTTGCTCGGCCTTGAGGCTCGCGACGCGTTGTTCGTTCTTGGCTTCGAGCTTTTTGCGCGCAGCAAGTTGAGTCGGAGTCTCAGGCAATGCGGTGCTGTTGATGGTGCTCCACACGCCCATATTTGGCATTTTGTGCGAGGAGGGTGAGCTGCGCAGCATGCCCGCGATGCCGTAGTAGTCATCGACTCCGATGGGGTCGAACTTGTGATCATGGCAGCGCACGCAGCCGAGCGTCATGCCCATGAAAGTCTGGCCGATTTTGATCATCTGGGAATCGATGTGATCGGTCTCCATCTTCGCCTTGTCGGGATTCACGATCTCGATGTCGCCCACCATGAGGAAGCCCGTGGCGGTGATGTTCTCGGCGCGATCTTCGACAGATTTTGACGGCATCAAATCTCCCGCGATCTGCTCTCGCACGAACTCATCGAAGGACTTGTCGGCGTTGAAAGCGTTGATGAGGTAATCGCGATAGCGCCACGCATGCTCGGCAAACACGGCGTTCGAAGTGCCCATCATGTCGGCATAGCCGGTGAGATCGAGCCAATGCCGCGCCCATCGTTCGCCGTAGGCCTTGGAGTTCAACAAACGATCCACAGCGTTCGCATACGCATCGGATGACGAGTCTTTTGAAAAGGATTCAATCTCCTGCGCTGTCGGCGGCAGGCCAGTGAGATCAAGGCTCACGCGACGAAGCCAAGTGTAGCGATCGGCATCACCCACGGGCTTGATGCTCTTTGCTTCCAGCGGCTTGAGGATGAAATGATCCAACGGATCAAGTGGCCAGGCGGTATCTTTCACCGGCGGTGGCTTGGGCTTGCTCACGGGTTGGAAGGCCCAGAACTTCCGGCCTTCGGCAAGGTCGATGCCTTTCTTTTGCTTTCCGGCCCCAGCGGTTCGCGGGTCATGCGCACCGAGCTTCACCCATTCTTCGAGAATGGCGATCTCGCTGGCAGGAAGCTTGGCCTTTGGAGGCATTTCGAACTCCGAATCCACATAGCGGACCGCTTTGATGACCAGACTTTCCTCTAGTTGGCCAGGCTTGATGGCGGGACCGTTGTCTCCGCCCTCCACCCAGCCAGAGCGTGAATCCAAAGCAAGGCCACCTTTGATCTTCGTTCCGTGCGAGTGGCACTCAAAGCAACGCTGCTGGAGGATGGGCAGGACTTTAGAGTCAAAGAATGCGGTGTCGGCTGCGTGGTTGGTGACGCAGAGCAATGACAAAAAGATGGATGACAGAAAGATGGGCTTCATATCTCATTTCGCCTTTCTGGTTTTGAGTGCGGGAAGATCCATATCCTCACCAGCAGCAAGGATGTGGCTGCGCATGGCGGCGCGTGCGGCTTCGGGGTCGCGGTTCTCGATGGCGACGAGGATGGCTTCGTGTTGCTCGATGGCGGCTCGCTTGCCGATGCGGCCAATGGTGCGCAGGCGGCTGGAGACACCGAGGTCAGCGAGGGAATCGAGGATGAGACGGTAAATGAGGTTGCCACTGGCATCGGCGATGGCGTGATGCGCTGCGATGTCGGCCTCAATGGCAGCGGGGCCTTCGGCGGCGTTTTCCAGCTGCTTCTGGATTCGCCGCATCGTCTTGAGTTGCTCCTTGGTGGCCCGCTGCGCGGCATAAGCGGCGGCATCGGGCTCGATGGAAAGCCGTGTCTCATTGAGCTGCTGAAGACGATCCGCCATATCAGGAATGAGCAGCGAGAGCGAGTCATTCAACGGACGGTGCAGACGGTCCACGATCTTGATGCCGGTGCCATGCTGGATCTCCAGCATGCCTTGCTGTTCCAGCCGTTTTGTCGCCTCGCGAACGACGGTGCGACTGACGCCGAGCTTCTCAGCCAAGGAGCGTTCGCCTGGAAGCCAGCGTTCCTCTTCGGAACTGCCGCCACGGATGAGTTCGGCGAGTTGCTGACAGACACATTCGACGAGGGATGCTGGACGTTCGAGTGCGGTGATGTTCATGGAGAGGTGTGTGATGGAGTTTAATAAGTCGCGCGACCGCCAGAGAGATCGAAGACAGCGGCGGTGGTGAAGGAGCAGTCTTCTGAGCAAAGCCAGGCCACGAGTGCGGCGGCCTCTTCCTCCTTGCCAAAGCGTCCCATCGGGATCTTTGAGAGCATGTAGTCGATGTGCGACTGCTGCATCTGCTGGAGGATGTCTGTGGCGATGACGGCAGGTGTGACGGCATTGACAGTGATGTTCGCCGTGGCGAGTTCTTTGCCGAGAGACTTGGTCAATGCGATGACAGCAGCCTTGGAAGCGCTGTAGTGCGCTGCATTGGGATTGCCTTCCTTGCCTGCGATGGAGGCGATGTTCACGATGCGGCCGTAGCCGTTGGTGATGAGATGCGGGACCACGCTGTGACAGCAGTAGAAGGGGCCGTTCAGATTGATCTCCATCACGCGCCGCCAGTCGGCAGGATCAAGTTCCCAAGTCTTCGCATTGCCACCGGTGATACCTGCGTTGTTC
>JBIKIA010000642.1:0-2995 GCA_044361885.1 Prosthecobacter sp.
TGGACTGGGAGATGGAGAAGATGCCAGCGATGAGCATGACGAACATCGAGAGGGCGATGATCATCTCAAACAACGTGAAGGCTGCGGCACGCACATGTCCGCGCGCGCTTTGGTCAGAGAGGTGAGAGACGCGCTTCATGACTATTGCAAGGGTAGAAAAGCGCCCGCGTAGCGCAGGGTTTCCGCGCTGACCTCGGTGGGGCCGCTGCCGTCATTCCAGCGGGCGATGGCGCGGATGTGATACATGTCCTGGAGGAACTGGCCTTTTTGATTCTTGAGATCTTTGACCTGCTCGATGATGACGCGGTAGGCTACGCCATCGCTTCCAGCTTTGATCTCTTCTTCGAGATCGCGAATCTGAGGCGCTTTGCCATACTCATCGATCAGGGATTCCAGGGTCTGTTCGACTTCGAGGAACTTCTGCGAGTCCGTGGCGACATCGGCGATCTTGTTGATCGTGCCAACGAGGGCGAGTGCGGCGATGGAGAACACAGCCAATGCGAGCACCACCTCCAACAGCGTCATGCCACGTTGAGCGCGGGAGGCTTGAATGAAGCCGTGCGGAAGTCTCATTGGGTGACGCCTCCGGTCAGTGCGTGGAACTTCACCTCGCGATAGCCGCCTGTGGGATCCTCCAGGCGGACGGTGATGGGTTCGCAGATGCCCTGCTCACCGAAGCGCCAGATTTGGCCTTCGGCCTTTTCCCAGCCTTTGCCGTTCCAGCGTTTGATGAAGACTTTGATGCCCTTTCCGTGGCTGTAGCTGCCCATCTCCCCTGAGTTTGCTCCGAGCACGCCGAAGCTTTCTTTATCAAAGCCAATGGTCATGCCGCGATGCTGGATCACGGCGGTGTTCATCGCATACTTCGACATCTGCCCGAGCCGCTGTGCGGGTTCATCCAGCGGATCGACTTGATCAAAGTAAGCGAAGCTGCCCACACCCACCCCGATGACCATGACCATGACACTCATCACCAGGATGAGTTCCAGCAGAGTGAAGGCTCCGCTGGCGCGTGGTGATGGTGGGAGGATTTTCATGACTCATACGCCGGTGCGGATGAAACGGTGAACTCAGCGCACATCGTCATCCGTGCCTTCGCGCTTATCCGCTCCGGCGGAGTAGATCTCGTAGGCTTTGCCGTCCTTGCCCGGGCTCTTGTAGATGTACTTATTGTCCCATGGATCGACGATGCCGTTCTCCTCCATGAAGGGCTTCTTCACGGGCGCATTGGCCGGCGGCTTCACGAGGGCATCCAGCGAGGGCGGCAGGTTGCGGTTGTTGACCTTGTACATTTTGATCGCCGTGGAGACCGTGTTGAGCTGAGCACGTGCAGCGGTGATTTTGGCCTGCTCATCGAATTCACCCAGCGTGGACGCGCCGATGGCGATGAGGATGGCGATGATGGCGAGCACGAGGATCATCTCCATCAGGGTGAAGGCGGAGCGGATGCTGCGAGCGAGGCGGCGTGAGGTAGGCTGGATTTTCATGGAGGGTAAGCAGGGTGAAGGCTTGGAAAGCGATGCTGGCAGATTGTTCGGAAGTCGTCACCACCAAATCGTGCGATCAACGACGTGTGTTCAGTGTGGCGACGGTGTCGTAGATGATGGTGATCATCATGTAGGCCATGACGCCGACGAGTCCTGCCATGACGAGGATGATCATGGGCTGGAGCATGGCCATGAGCTTTTCGAGGCTCTTTTCCAGTTCGCGGCCACAGCGGTCGGCTGCACGACGGAGGGTGCCACTGATGTCGCCGGTATGCTCGCCGATGCGGACCATTTCGAGCAGGTTGATCGGGAAAAGGGCGGTCTTTTCCAATGAGCGCGAAAGCGCAGTCCCATCGCGGACGCCGTCGATCACGTTCACGAGCTGTCTTTGAATGAACTGGTTCGCCGAGATGCGGGAAGCGAGTTCCAGGCCTTTGAGCAAAGGCAGACCGCCACCGGTGAGCGAGGCGAGTGTTTCGAGGAACTGCGTGTGGAAGTTCGCCATGAGCACGTTGCCAAAGAAGGGGATTTTGAGCTTCGTCTCATCCCACACAGGGCGTCCTTTCTTCGAGCCCGACCAGACCCAGAAGGCTAGGCCAATCAATGCCGCACCCGCTAGCAGCAGCCACCAATAGCTGCGCATGAAGGCGGAGAAATCGAGAATGAGCTGCACCCCTTTCGGCACACCACCGCGCATCCGGGACATCATGCCGCTGAGGCGCGGGATGAGGAAGGTGGTAAAGATGATCGTCACGGCCACGGCCGAGAAGCCGAGGAAGCCTGGATAGATCAGCGCCACCGCGACCTGGCTTTTCAGCTCGCGCACTTTGGCGAGATACTGGCCCTGGCGCTTCATGGATTCAGAGAGTGACCCGCCCGCCTCACCTGCAGCGGCGACGGCGCAGAAGAGTTCATTGAAGGAGGGCGAGGATTGCTTCAGCGCGCTGCTGAAGGGGTGGCCTTCGCGGATGAGATTGCCAAGACGTGAGGCGATCCGGCTGTGGGTTCCAGTGGTTCCCTTCCCTTCCATGAGCTTGAGCGCCTGCTCCAGACGCATCCCGGCTTCGAGGAGTTCGCCGAGTTCCTCTGTGAAAAGCTGGAGCTGTTTGCCGCCGAGTTTGATGGGTCCATTTGCCACTTGTTCCGCTGCGGCAGCCTTGCCTTTGGCGGTGGTCGGCGCGGCTTTGACTCCGCGCACGGGAGTTTTCACCGCACCTTCTTTGACCTGAAAGGGCTGCAAGCCTTTGCCGGTCAGTGCTCGCACAGCGCTGGCGCGATCCTGCGCGTCGATGGAGCCTGAGACGTCACGTCCGGCGGCATCAGAAGCTTGGTAGGCGAAGGTGGGCATGAGGCAGAATGACGAAGGACGAAATCTGAATGACGAACTTTAGATCATTGCTCTGACTCGGCGACGGTGACGCTGATGACTTCGTCGATGGAGGTTAAGCCGGCGAGGATCTTGCGGACGCCGTATTCGCGCATGGGACGGTAGCCATCCTTGTAGGCCT
>JBIKIA010000644.1:0-2991 GCA_044361885.1 Prosthecobacter sp.
TCAGGGGCGATTTGGGGTCCGCTCTGATGGGGATAAGGAATAAAAAGCAGAGCCTCCGTCACTGGCCGTGATTTTCCAGCACGGACGTATCACCAAGCTGGCCGTTTTACTCCTTGCTAGGCTTCGGGCGGATGGCTAACGATAAGCCCCTGAACGCCATTATGACCCCGCCTCGTTTCCTGTTGGTTTCCCTGCTGACTCTGATCTCCTCGTCTGGAGTGATCGCCCAGTCCTCCAGCAATGGCATCGCCGCCGTTGTCAACGGTCTGGTCATCACCCGATCTGAAGTGCGGGACGCCGTCACCGCCCAGGAGCAGATGCTGCGCTTCCAGTTTCAAAACGACCCCGCCACCCTCCAACGCGAGCTGGCCAACCTTCGTGCCACCGCGCTCGACAGCCTCATCGACCGCGAGCTCGTACTCAGCGAATTCAAACGCATGGGTGCCACGATGAAGGCTCAGTATGTCGATGACGATGTGAACTCCATCATCCGCGAGAGTTTCAACGGCAACCGCGATGCCTTTGTCAAAGAACTGGCCCAGAACGGCATGACCCTGAAAAAGTTCCGGGAACTGCGTGAAAAAATGATGATCGTCTCCGCCATGCGCGGCAAGCAGGCCGCCCAGCAGGTTCCCTCCACGCCCAAAGAAGTTGAAACCTACTACCACAAGAACATCGACAAGTGGCGTGAAGGCGGGATGATCAAAATCAGCCGAATTGTGATCCCCAAATACAGCGGTGATGCCGGAACTTCTCCCGAAGGACAGCGCAAGATCGCCGAAGAACTGCGCCGCAAGATCATCGGCGGCGCGGACTTTGCTACCACGGCCAAAGCCTACTCTCCAGACAGCTTCTATGCCGACGACTGGGTGGCGCGCGACCAGATGAAGCCCTCCATCGCCAACGCAGCCTTCAGTCTTAAACAAGGCGGCGTCAGCAGCGTGCTCGAAGAAGAAGGCGTGTACATCATCATCGCCTGCGAGGCCATCAAGCACGGCAGCGCCAAGAGCTTGAGCGATGTGCGCGGAGAAATCGAACGCTCCCTTTCCTCAGAAAAATCCAAGGGCTCTCTCGATCAATGGATGGAAGGCCTGCGCAAGCGTGCCGTCATCAAAAAGTTCGATCGGTAATTCAGCACGACCGGTCATGTCGGACATCCGTCTGATCCTCTGCACGTTTCCAGATGCGGATCAGGCACGCAGTATCGGCCGCACACTTGTCGAGGCCCGGCTTGCCGCCTGCGTGAATCTCATCCCCGGAGTGGAGTCGATCTACCACTGGCAGGGAGCGGTGGGAACGAGCCGGGAGGTGCTGGCAGTCTTCAAAACCACGGCAGCGGCCTACCCAGCTCTCGAAGCCCTCCTGCGCGAACTGCACCCCTACGAGGTGCCTGAGATCATCTCCCTCCAGCCTGAGCAGGTGGCCGAAACCTACGCCCGCTGGGTTTCTGAATCGGTGCTTGTGGCAGGGGCGTAGAGTGGCTACATCCCAGCCGCCATGCTTTCCCTCCAGTTCTACCACATCGCCCACATCGTCGGTCTTATCTTTGTCTTCGTCGGTTTCGGAGCCCTGCTCTCCTCGGACTCAGCGCGCAGCGCCATGAAATGGCATGGCACGGGCCTGCTGATCAGCCTCATCTCGGGCTTCGGGCTGCTGGCAAAGCTGGGCATCTTCAAGTCGATGCCCACCTGGGTGTATATCAAGATCGCCCTCTGGCTCGTCCTCGGTTTCCTGCCTGTGCTGGCACGTCGGCGCGTCATTGCCGCGCCGCTCGTGGTCATCCTGGCCATCATCACCGCTGCGGTGATGGGCTACCTTGGCTACACGAAGCCTGCTTTCTGATCTGTCAGGTCCGATGATCGGAGGGAAACCTCCGATCAATCCACCAGCTTCTTCACCAGCACGGATGAGTTGTGTCCGCCGAACCCGAAGCTGTTGCTCAGGGCGGAGGTCACTTTCGCAGGACGCGCGGTGTTGGCGACGATATCGATATCGACCTCGGGATCGAGGTTTTCGACATTGATGGTCGGCGGGACGATCTGATCGCGGATGGCGAGGATGCTGGCCGCCAGCTCGATGCCACCGGCGGCACCGAGAAGGTGACCAGTCATGGATTTCGTGCCGGAGACGAGCAGACCTTTTTGCGCGTATTCGCCGAAGGTGCGCTTGATGGCGCGCAGCTCGCAGAGGTCGCCGACCGGAGTGGAAGTGGCGTGAGCATTCACGTAACTGACTTCATTGGCGTTCATCTTCGCGTGGCGCAGGGCCATCTCCATACACTTCGCAGCGCCGAGACCATCGGGATGCGGGGAGGTGAGGTGGTAGGCATCGGCGGTGACGCCGTAACCAGCGAGCTCAGCGTAGATCGTGGCTCCACGCTTCTTCGCGTGCTCATATTCTTCGAGGACGACGACACCTGCGCCTTCGCCCATGACGAAGCCATCGCGGCCCGTGTCCCAGGGGCGGGACGCACGCTCGGGCTCATCGTTGCGCATGGAGAGAGCCTTCATATTGCCGAAACCGGACAGGCCGCAGGGGCGGATGCTGGCTTCAGCACCACCAGCGATCATCACATCGGCATCGCCAAACTTCATGATGCGCCAGGCTTCGCCAATGTTGTTGTTCGAGGTCGCACAGGCGGTGGTGATGCACATGTTCGGCCCCATGAAGCCGTACTCGGTAGCGATCATCCCAGAGGCGATGTTCGTGATCATCATCGGGATCAGGAAGGGGGAGACGCGGTTCGGGCCCTTGTTCAAAAGGATCTCATACTGGGTCTCGATAGTGCTCAGGCCACCGATGCCAGAGCCGACCATCACGCCGACGCGCCAGGGATCGAGGCTGTCGGGGTTCAGGCCGCTGTCTTTGACGGCCATCTTCGAGGCGGCCATGCCGAGCTGGAAGAAGCGGTCGGCACGGCGGGCTTCCTTGTGATTGTTGAAGAAGGGCGTGGGATCGAAATCCACCACCTCACCGGCGATTTTGCACTCG
>JBIKIA010000212.1:0-7795 GCA_044361885.1 Prosthecobacter sp.
TCGCACTGAGATCAGACAAAACCGCGTCATCCTTCGCAGGCTTCATCGTGTTCGCTTCCTTCCTCGACCATCTCCGACGCCTTTGATTTGCGAAGACACCACTTAATGCCACGCCCAGACACAATCGAATAGGACGCGTTTAGAGCCACTGCTGTGCCGAAGTTTTCAAATCCTTCAGGATTTGGATTGGTGAGTGAGATCGGAGCTTGTCCTTGAACTGAAAACAGAAAAAGGTAGGCGGCCCCCGCCAGACTAGTGCCATTCACGGCGCTGTCTGGTGCCCCAATGAGCACATGAGGTGTGGTTACTGCTAGCGAGTGGCCAAAACGACCTCCGCCCGAAAGGTTCGGATTGTGTATGAACTCCTCGTAATCATAACTGGTCGTATTCAACGCTTTAATATGAACCGTACCACCTTCTGAAGGGCTGCCTTTTGCCTGTGCCCTCGGAGAACCGACGGCGAGAAAGCTCGTGTCAGCTGAAAGTGAAAAACCATAGTGATCCAAATCCTCAGTGGCAAGGCGTGGATTCGGGATCGTGAAGTAGCGTGCTTCTGGAAGAGCGAGAATGCTCGTAACCATAGAGAAACAAAGAGTAGAACAGATCAGGGATTTCATCCCACTCGCATCCCCGACTCGTGAAAACTTGTTTCACTCGCCCGCGACTTTTTTCACCGCAGGTAGCTTCGGCACCACGAGCATGCAGCGGAAGCCGATGCAGCTCTCGCGGACATTGGCTCGCTCAAAGCGGCGGTAGTCTTTGCGCATCTGGGGCTTGTAGCCGCCCTCCACCCAGGAGCCACCGCGCAGGGTCATCTCGGCGGAGATGACGTTTGGTGGGGACTCGCACCACTCCCACACATTGCCCCACACATCAAAAAGGCCGGTGCTCGCGGGTGGGAAGCGCCCTACGGGTGCGGCGCGGGGGAATTCATCATTACGTCCCGGCAGTGAAAGCCACTCGACGGGCCAGTTCGCATCGCGAGCCTCCGTGCCAGCATAGTTCGCGAAGTTCGGTGGCGGTGGCCAGCCTTGACCCCAAGGATGAGGCGGGCCATTCATCGACTTGTGACGTCGCTCCACGACGAGTTCTGTTTCCGCCGGAAGGCCGGCCGCGAGGCTCCATTCATCATCGGTAGGTAGTCGGTAGTATTCATTGGTCGCGAGCCGACCCTGACGCCGCTCACGCCATGTCAGCCACGCACAAAAACGCCGCGCCATGAAGATATTGATGCCGCACGCAGCGGTGTCCGGCGTGTGCCCCAGCGCGAGCAATCCTGCGCTCACATCCAGCACGCTGTTTTCCTGCGATTCCCAGCCTGAAGGCCGCACATCCGTGAGACGCACGCGAGTGACGGCCTCCACGCCGAAGGCCTTCTTCCACGCCTCCCACTCCAGGCCCTGACCGGCCACGGAAAGAAGGAAATCACTCATCCGCGTCTCATGCTGGCACACCAGCGCCGGTCGATGCCTGGCACCGGGATGAAGCGCATGTCGAGGCTGTTTTTCCAGGGCTGCTCACGCGTCGCAGCCGCTGGATTGGCGAAACCTTTGGCATTCAGACTCGACGGAGGTGGTGAAGGCGGCACCGGACGCGGAATAAGATAACCAATCACACCCGCAAGCACCACCGAGGCCGCGATCGCCGCCGCGAACTTCCAGCGATGCCGCCGCAAACGTGCCGCGAGTGCTCCTGCTCGAACTTCATCGAGTTCACGCAGTTTTTTCAGCACGATCTTTGCGGACTCGGGACGCTTCGCGGGTTCCTCAGCCAGCAGGGATTCGATCAAAGCATCTGCCTCACGCGGGAGATCACACTTTTCCGACACTCGGGTAAAGCGGCCCGCAGGTGGCGCGCCGGTGAGCATCTCATAGAGCATCACGCCGAGAGCGTAGAGGTCTGCCGCAGGCGTGGCGGACTCACCGCGCATCACCTCCGGTGCCAGGTAATAAGGCGTGCCAAAAGTAGTGCCATCTCGGGTCATCGTGACCTTTGAGGCAGCATTCATACGGCGGGCGAGGGAGAAGTCCGCCAGCTTCACCGCGCCATCACGTCCGATGAGCACATTCGCCGGCTTCAGGTCGCGATGCACGAGGCCACGCTCATGCGCATGGGCGATGGCCTCCGCCACGCGCTGAGTGATCTCCAGCGCGCGCTCCACGGGCAGCTTCTGTGCCTGCATGAGGCGCTGGAGGTCACAGCCCTCCACGAACTCGGTGATGACATAAAACTGCTCGTCCGCCGTCTCACCGCAATCCAACACATGCACGATGCCTGGATGCTCCAACTCCCGCAGCGCCGCCACCTCGCCCTCCATGCGCGCAGCGCTCTCCCAGCCATGCGCAGCATCTGGGCGGAAGACCTTCACAGCGCCCAGCACATCATCCTCCAGCCTCACCGCACGCCAGACGATGCCCTGACCTCCCGCTCCCACAGGCTCCAGTACATCCCAGCCAAGTATGGCAGGCTTCTCACCGCGATTCTCCAAAGCGGGCGGCATAATGAGGTGATCCTCCAGAGACTTTGCCACACAGCGCGGACACAAGCCTACAAAACCATCCGTCGGCAGCTCGGCGTGGCATTCAGGGCAAAGGGTGCTCGCATTCATCGTGATTTAATCCCCGGATTCACCACGCTTGTTTCACTGAGCATGAGCAATAACGCCGATGAGGTAACGCACCTCTTCATCCGCCTCCGCTGCATTTTCCACAGTGGCACTCACCTCCGCCTTCAGCGCCTCCGACAAACGCTGACGTGCGCGATACACCGCCAGCCGCACCTGAGCCTCGGAAATGCCGAGCCTCTCCGCCACTGAAGTCGCATCCGCAATGCCGCCCGGACGCAATAAGCCGCCTTTGACCGCCTCAAACACCTCTCCGCGCCCGCGTTTGGCATAGCCCTCGGCCACTTTTGAAAGCGCCCGGCTCAAAACGGCCTGCGCCCACTCGCGATCATACGCCTGCTCCGCCAGTGAGCGATCCGCCTCGGCGATCTCCGGCACCTCGTCGATGTTTTCCGCCAACAGACCGCCACCACGACGCTGCGTCGTGGTATTCCGCCAGTGATTCGTCAAAAAGTTCCCCGCCGCGTGCTTGATGAAAGTGCGCAACTTCGAGAGATCTGGGCTCGCCCGCTCGAAGCCGCCATTGCGCAGAAACGAGGCGAAGAACTCCTGGGTCACATCCGCCGCCTCCTCCTCACGACATCCCAGCGCCCGCAGATACCGCCGCACCGGCTCCCAATACGTTTTGCACAGTGAATCCAGCGCCGCCTCCGCCGTCGGCGCAGCTTCTCCCGACTGCACACGGCGCACCAGCGTCCATGCGGTGACGGGAAAGAGAGCGGGGGCTTTGTCTGTAGCTGCCATCGTGCTCTGATAAACGATTCCCGCCCAAAGCAAAACGCTGCTTTTCATCAATCCACCCTTGGCTTGCACAGCGTATTTCATGCCCGTGATCCTCGCCCTACGCCTCTTTTTCCTCATCGTGCTCGTGTCGATGCTCTGCGTCACCACCTGGGCGAGCAGGCAGGTGCCGCTCTGGAAGATCCCGTATGACACGTGGACGCATCCCTGGTTCATCGCCACGCTCTTCGATGCCTATTGGGGATTCCTCACCTTCTGGTGCTGGGTGATTTACAAAGAGGTGTCCTGGGTGGCACGCGGCGCTTGGTTGATCGCGATCCTGCTGCTGGGGAACATCGCCATGGCCGTGTATGCGCTGATCCAGCTCTTCAGGGTGCCGCTTGATGCCAAAATCGAAGACGTGCTACTACGGAGGAAGCGGGAATGAAGGCAACTCTCCACCGATGGCTGGTCCGGCCCGTCGTGCAGCAGCTCACGCAGGGCGTGACGCCACCGAAGATCGCGCAGGCGGTGTCCTGGGGAGTGACGCTGGGCATCTTTCCCATCATCGGCTCGAACACGCTGCTGACCCTGATGGTGGGCGTGCCAATGAAGCTCAACCAGCCGGTGCTCCAGGCCTTCAAGACGATCTCGTATCCGCTTCAGTGGAGCCTGCTGCTCGTGTTCTACCGCGCTGGCGAGTGGCTCTTTAATGCACCGCATGTGAGCATCCACATTCCCACTGTGATGAAGCGCTTCTTCGAGGAGCCGGGGCAGTTCTTCCGCGACTACGGCATGACGGCTCTCTACGGCATCGTAGTGTGGTGCCTGATCGCTCCGCTAGTCCTGGCGGCCCTGTATTTCATCACCAAGCCGGCCATTGAGCGGCTGGCCCGTATGCGCCGCACTCAACCCACCGTCTCCGTTTCATGATCATCGCCGCGCTCATTCTCATCGTCTTGTTCCTTTTCACCTGGTGGCTCAGTGTGAGGACGGACAATTACTCCTTCGTCGATGTGACGTGGTCGCTGTCCTTTGCGCCCGTAGCGATCTGGTATGCGGTCTCAGGAACGGGCTGGCTGCCACGACGACTGGCCATCGCTGCACTCGTCGGTGCGTGGAGTCTGCGTCTCGGGATTTACCTGTGGCGGCGGGTCGCCAGCCATCATCCGCATGAGGACATGCGCTATGCCGTGCTGCGGGAGAAGTGGCAGGCAAACCTGAAGCGCGCCTTCCTCGGTTTCTTCCTCGTGCAGGCGGCGCTGGTGTGGCTGCTGATGCTGCCGGTGCGGCTGATCGTTCAGCAAAGCATGACCAGCTTTCATGTGCTGGAGATCATCGGGCTGGCGCTGTGGTGCGTGGCCTTGATCGGCGAAGGTATGGCCGATGCACAGCTCGCGCGTTTCCGCCGTGAGAACATGTCGGGAGGTGTTTGCCAGGAAGGGCTGTGGCGCTACTCGCGTCACCCGAATTACTTCTTCCAGTCGCTGCTCTGGTGGGGGCTTTTTCTCATGGCTCTGCCTGCGCCCTGGGGCTGGGCGGCTATCGTGGCACCGCTGGCGATGCTGCATTTCCTCCTGAACGTCACCGGTATCCCGCTCACTGAAAAACTCTCCGTGCAGAAGCGTGGCGATGCCTACCGCGCGTATCAACGCACCACGAGTTCTTTTGTGCCTTGGCGTAGAAAGCCGTAATTATCATGCATCGGCCCGTAACTCAGGCCCATTACGCGGCTCAAACGGGAGCATTTGACCTGTGAAACCTTTTCATCCCCGCATTTGACAGGCTGGAGTGGGCGTGTACTATCGGCCCCCTTCCAAAAAAGGCATACCCGCTATGGCAAACGTCGAAGTCATCCTCAAAGAACAAATCAAAGGTCTCGGTGCCGAGGCCGATGTCGTGAAAGTGAAGCGTGGCTTCGCTCGCAATTTCCTGGTTCCCCAGGGCAAGGCCTTCGAGGCCAGCGCTGGCAACCTCCGTCACCTGAATCATCTGAAAGCCGCACGCGCTGAGCGTGAGGCCAAAGAGCTTCAGGAAGCCGAGAAAATCGCCTCCAAGCTGAAGAAGCTGAAGCTCAAGCTCACCCTCCAGACCGGACAAGGTGGCAAGGCTTTCGGTTCCATCACTAACATGGACATCTCGAAGGCTGTGCTTGAGAGCAATGCCAAGGTGGAGCTCGACCGCCACCAGATCCAGCTCGACAAGCCGATCAAGAATACCGGCACCTTCGAAGTACAGGTCAAGCTTCACCCTGACGTCACCTGCTTCCTGAAGCTCACAGTCACTGCCGCTGGTGGTGAAGGTGCTGCTGAAGAGTCCGACACCGAAGAGTAGTCTCAAAAACCTTTTAAAAGCCGTGCCCTTCGTCGGGCACGGCTTTTTTGTTGGTTCGCGGAGGCGCTCAAATCTTCCTCCACACGCAGAAAAGACGTGCATCCACACATTGATTCAGGGCACTCTGCATCCCCTATGAAATCTGCCGTCTCCGCACTCTTTTTGACCGCCCTTTCCGTCACTGCCGCCGAACCTGTCACGATCAAGCTCTGGCCGCAGGGAGCTCCCGAGCTGCCCGGTGTGAAGATCGGCCCCGAGGAGGAAATTCAGAAGGGAGACGGCATCAAGCGCGTGACCAACGTGACCGATCCCACGATCACGATCTACAAACCCGAGAAGGCCAACGGCACCTCCGTCATCGTCTGCCCTGGCGGCGGCTATGGCATCCTGGCCATCGAACACGAGGGTACGAAGGTTTGCGAATACCTGAATACCCTCGGTGTCACCAGCGTGCTCCTAAAGTATCGCGTGCCACGTCGTGATCCCGCGAACCCGAGCCGCGAGCCACTCCAGGATGCCCAGCGCGCCATCGGCATCCTGCGCCATCGGGCGACTGAATTGGGACTGAAGCCGGATCGCATCGGCATTCTCGGCTTCTCCGCAGGTGGGCACCTCACCGTCATGGCCACACTTCATGCCAATGACCGTACCTACACACAGGACACCACCTTGGACGCGCCGGATGCCACCCCCAATTTCAGCATCCCAGTTTATCCCGCCTATCTCGTCAGCAAGGACGACACCTTGACCCTCCTGCCTGAGATTAAAGTGACGGAAAAATCACCGCCCATGTGCTTGGTCCATGCCCATGACGACAAAGGCGTCACCAGCGCGAGTTCCAGCGCTTTGCTCTATCTTGAGTACAAGAAGCTGAACATCCCCGCCGAACTCCACATCTTTGCCAAAGGCGGACATGGCTTCGGAATGAAGGAAACGGGACTACCCACCGCCTCCTGGCACGTCCGGGTCGGTGAATGGATGAAGGCGATGGGCTGGCTGGAGTAACCACCCGCAGCTAGACATCGATCACCTTGCCTGAATTCTTGGCAGCAGGAGCTGACTGGGCGTCTTTCCACTCCTTGTAGCGTTCCAGCTCGCGCTCGATGAGCTTAAGGCAAAAGGCGACCACTGTGGCATCGTCGAGGTAGCCGACGCCGATGATGACATCAGGGATCACGTCTGCCGGATTCAGGACGTAAAGCAGGGCAAGTGCTCCGGCGCTGATGACCCAGTAAGGCACCTCACGGTAAGTGCCCGCCCAGTAATCCTTCACGAGGGAGAGAACCACCTTGGCGCTCTCCATGACTTTGCGGAGGCGCGGCAGTTTGTCTTCGATCTCCTTGGCACGCTGCGTGACCTTGGCGATGTCGATATCGTGCTGATTGTCCGATTGGGGTGGCATGACGTTTGAATGATGGGCTTCAGACTATCATCTGAACAGCAAAAAGCCCGCTCATTTCTGAGTGGGCTTTTTAACACTTCTGGCGGAACGGACGGGACTTGAACCCGCAACCTCCAACGTGACAGGCTGGCGCTCTAACCAATTGAGCTACCGCTCCAGTATCCAGAATCGTGGGCCGCGATACTAGCGGCACATGACGCGTAGGCAACTGGAAATTGCTCTTTTCACACAAAAAATCACGCCGCAGGGGCGGTCTCAATCTTCACGACGATGTCGTCGAAGTAAATCGGGGTCTGCGAGTAGGGTGTGCCCCAGACTCCGGCTTTGCCCTGGCCCTTCAGACCTTTGTCCTCAGCTTTCACCGTGGCCTCGGCAGGTTCGGCAGCATCAGCAGCCCAAGCTTTGCCCGTGATGAGCCAAGCATCACCTTCACCGCGCTTCACGTCGAGTTTCAGCTTCAGCCAAGCATCACTCGTCCAAGTGAAAGGAACACTGGCGATCACGACATCGGACTTCACGAGTTCGAGCTGCCTCTTCGCGGCATTGACGAGGAGACGATACCCGCTCATGCCGTGGACGCTGATGCCGAACTTGGGCACGCTGCGCGCGCGCTTGCTGGCGAAGGCACGTGCCTCGATGCTGGAGTCCCCCGCTGCGGAGGTGGCGACCTGGGCGCAGGCGTCGGTGAGTTCGGCCCCTGGGTCGATGACGATGGC